>NZ_JBIXLN010000001.1:0-202090 GCF_045798555.1 Paeniglutamicibacter sp. MACA_103
CACGCTTCGTCTTGCACTCACACACCGTTCCTACGCCTACGAGCATGGTGGCATCCCCACCAATGAACGCCTGGAATTCCTGGGAGACTCGGTCCTCGGCTACGCCGTCACCGACCACCTCTACAAGAATTACCCGGACCTGCCCGAAGGCGATCTGGCCAAGCGTCGTTCCGCCGTGGTCAGCACCCGTGCCCTGGCGGGCATCGCCCGTTCCCTCGGCGTGGGGGAATTCATTCTGCTGGGACAGGGCGAGATCCTGACCAACGGCAAGGACAAGTCGTCAATACTTGCCGACACCATGGAATCCCTGATCGGTGCCACCTTCCTGAACCACGGGATTGAAGAGGCAAGGCAAATGGTCATGCGCCTGATCCTGCCGCTGCTGCACGACGTGGACGTATTGGGGGCTGGCACCGACTGGAAGACCGCCATCCAGGAGATCGCCGCAGCCAAGAAGCTGGGGACCATCGAGTACCGCGTCACGGGTTCCGGACCCGACCACGCACGCACCTATGTAGCCGTCCTTCACATCGGAGGCACGCCCTACGGCGAGGGAAGCGGTCCTTCCAAGAAGGAAGCCGAGCAGGAATCGGCCGCGGCGAGCTGGAAAATGGTCCGCCCGCAGGACGACTCAGCCAAGGCCAAGTAAGCAATGCCCGAACTGCCGGAAGTCGAGGTGGTTCGGCGCGGCCTGGACGACTGGGTCGTCGGCCGCACCGTCGAATCCGTCCAGGTCGTGGATCCCCGATCCGTTCGCCGACACATCGAGGGCCCTGCGGACTTCACCGCGAGTCTCGCCCACACCCGCATTGGCGCCGCCGTGCGCCGCGGAAAATTCCTGTGGCTGCTTCTGGACGGACTGCCCGCCCCGAGCGCACTGGTGGCGCACCTGGGCATGAGTGGCCAGCTTTTGGTGGAGGAACCCGCCGCGCCGGACGAGAAGCACCTCAAGGTACGCCTTGGGCTCTCTCCCGAGGCCGGCAAGCCCAGCGAGTTGCGGTTCATCGACCAAAGAATCTTTGGCGGCATGTTTCTCTCGCCGCTGGTACCCACCGATGACGCATTTCCCGGGGGTATGGGTGCCGAGGTTGCCTGGATTCCGGCGGCGGCGGCACACATTGCCCGCGACGTCCTGGATCCCGCCTCCACGCCGGAGGCCCTCTATCTGGCGTTGCGCAAGAAAAACACTCAACTCAAGCGCGCCATCCTGGACCAACAGGTCATTTCCGGCGTCGGGAATATCTACGCGGACGAGGCCTTGTGGGCGGCCAAGCTCCACGGACTGCGCTCCACGGCCACAATCCGGCGTCCGGACGTGGCCCGCCTTCACGCGGCCCTCGTCGACGTGATGGGCCGAGCGCTCGACGCAGGCGGAACCAGCTTCGATTCACTCTATGTGAACGTCAATGGTGCTTCCGGATATTTTGACAGGGCGCTGAACGCCTACGGCCGTGAAGGCAAGGACTGCCGGCGTTGCGCCGAGGAAGGTCTGGTCTCGGTGATCCGCCGGGATCCCTTCATGGGACGTTCCTCGTACAGCTGCCCCCGCTGCCAGCGCAAGCCCCGCTAAGCCGACGCGCCCGGCAGGGCGCGGCCCCTAACCGCGGCCCTGCACCTCGGAAACCACGCCATCGTTGAACGGCGCCCATGCTTCGACTGCCCAAGGGCCAAAGGGTTTGTCGGTCAACGTCACGCACGCTGCTCCCAACACCGGGTCAACCCAAAGGAACGTGCCCGCCTGGCCAAAATGCCCATAGGTCTCCGGCGAGTTCAGCAGGCCGGTCCAGTGCGGTGACTTTTCGGAACGGATTTCGAAACCCAGCCCCCACGTGTTGTTCGTTTGGCGTCCGTATCCGGGCAGGATCCCGGGAAGATCCGGGAAGACCACGTGCGTGGCCTGGGAATGGGTTTGCACATCCAGCAAGGTGGGGCTCTGCAGTTCGGTGGCGAACGCCACGAGATCGCCGAGCGTGGAGACGCCGTCCGCGGCGGCGCTGCCGTCCAGGGACGTGGATGCCATGCCCAGGGGTTGCAGCACGGCCTCGCCCAGGTAGTCGGCGAAGCTCATCTCTGTCGCCTGCTCGAGGGTCTCGGCAAGCACCTCGAAGCCGACATTCGAATACAGCCGCCGATCCCCGGGGGCAAAGCGGACCTTGCGTTCGGCGAAGTCGTAGCCGGAGGTGTGGGCCATCAGATGCCTGACGGTGGAGCCCTCGGGGCCGGCCGGGGTGTCCAGATCGAATGCGCCTTCCTCCAAGGCCACCAGGAACGCATAGGAACTAAGCAGCTTGGTGACCGAGGCCAGCGCAAAGCGGCGCTCCGCATCGCCGTGCGAGCCCAGGACGGCGCCGTCGGCGGCAACCACGGCCGAGGCCGCATGTGTCGAAGGCCATGAATCAATGGCCAAAAGACTCTTCAAGGGGTCTTCTCCTAGCATTCTTGATGAAAATACCTGTATGCGGGGCTTGACCTACGCCGTTGAGCGACGGTGACTCGATAAGATGGAGGCCAGCCCACCGACCACTTTAGCCACCAAAAACCCAGGACGCTTCCACGTGCATTTGAAAACACTCACCGTTCGCGGATTCAAGTCGTTTGCCTCGGCGACGACCTTTGAATTCGAACCGGGTGTCACGGCAGTGGTCGGTCCCAACGGTTCGGGCAAGTCAAACGTCGTGGACGCCCTGGCCTGGGTCATGGGGGAGCAGGGTGCGAAGACCCTGCGAGGCGGCAAGATGGAAGACGTCATCTTCGCCGGCACCTCCGGCCGTTCCCCGCTTGGCCGGGCCCACGTCTCCCTGACGATCGACAACGCCGACGGCGCGCTGCCCATCGAATACGCCGAGGTCACCATTTCCCGGACGCTGTTCCGGGCGGGCGGCTCCGAATACGCCATCAACGGCAATTCCTGCAGGCTGCTGGACATCCAGGAGCTGTTGTCGGATTCCGGCCTGGGCCGGGAAATGCACGTGATCGTCGGCCAAGGGCAGCTCGACCGGATCCTGCACGCCACGCCCGAGGACCGCCGCGGCTTCATCGAAGAGGCCGCCGGGGTGCTCAAGCACCGGCGGCGCAAGGAAAAGACCGTACGGAAGCTCGATGCCATGCAGGGGAACCTGAACCGGCTCGAGGACCTCACCACTGAAATCCGCCGGCAGCTCACCCCGTTGGGCAAGCAGGCCAAGATCGCCCGCCGGGCCCAGGGCGTGCAATTCGAGGTGCGGGATGCCAAGTCCAGGCTCATGGCCGATGACCTGGTGAGCCTGCGCAGCGCCCTGGAGAAGGACATTGCGGACGAGGCCGCACAGCGGGCAGCGCAGCAAGTGGTCCAGGGCCGGCTCGAGGAGTCCCGGGCCGAACTCACCACGCTTGAAGTTGCCGCGGCCCATGCCACCCCGGCCCTGAACAAAGCGCGGGACCTGTGGTTCGGGCTGACCTCCACCCGCGAACGATTCCGCTCCCTGGGTGCGCTGTCCGCCGAACGCTCCCGCTTGCTCGGAACCGACGACGTTGCTTTTGACCCGAGCCGCGACCCCGACCGCCTGGAGGCCCAGGCCGAACGCCTGCGCGACGAGCTGGAGGAACTCGAGGAAAACCTCGAGATGCGCCAGGACCTGCTCGAGGAGGCGCTCGAGGCCAAGTCGGAGGCCGAGGAAGCGGCCCATGCCGAGCAGCAGCGCCTGACCACCGAACTTCGGGTGGCCGCGGACCGGCGGGAAGGGCTCGCCCGGCTCGCCGGGCAGGTAGGTGCCTCACGCAGCAAGGTCGAGGCCGCCGAGGGGGAGCTGGGCCGGCTGCGCGAGTCGCTTCAGGGCTGGGCAGCACGCCGCGAGGGCACAGCCAACGAGTTTGCCGCGCTGGAGCAGCAGGCCGCATCCGTCCAGGACGGCGAGGAAGACCTGGACACGGCCTACGAACACGCCGCCGACCGCCATGAAGCCCTGGTTGCCCAGATGGATGGCCAGCGCCGGCGGGAACAGGAACTTGCAACGCGGCTGGGTTCCCTGCGCGGAAGGCTCGAAGCCCTGCGCGAGGGGGCGGTCCGCAAGGATGCCTCGGAAGACGTGTTGGCCGGTGGCCATGAAGGCTTGTTGGGTCGCCTCTCGCAATACCTGGAAGTCGAAGCGGGCTTTGAGGTCGCCGTGGCAGCCGCCCTGGGTCCGATTGCCGAGGCCATAGCCGTCGAGGAACTGGACCACGCGCTGGCGATCCTTGGCGGGCTCCGGGAAACGGACGGCGGACGTGTCCATCTGGTGAGCGGAAACCTTGACGCGGCTGCCCACAAGAGCTCCACGCCTCCCCACGGGAAGCATGTGCTGGAAGTCATCAGCGCGCCCGACTCGTTGCGCGGCACCCTGGCTCACCTGCTGGGCACCACGGTGGTTGCCACGGACCTCGCCGAGGCGCAACGGCTCTTGGCACACGATGCGAACGCCCGGGCGGTGACCTTGGCCGGAGACATTCTCACCGCGGGCTCCGCCAGCGGCGGAACCACCGCGGCCCCCTCGCTGATCGAACAGAACGCGGCGATCACGGAAACCGCAGCCGAACTTGCCGAGGTCGAGGAAAGCCTAGGCTCGCTGCGCCTTGAGGCCGCGGACCTCACCGCCCGGCTTATGGCCGCCGAGGAGGCCGCCGACTCGGCGCTGAGCCGGTTGCACGATTCCGATGCGCGGATCTCGGCAGTGGCCCAGCGAATGGAACAGCTGGGATCGCTGCTGCGCCAGGGCCACGAGGAACGCGAACGCCTCGAACAGCAGATCGCCGTTGCCCAGGAAAATCTTGAAGTCGAGCAGGAGAAGCTCGCAGAGCTCATCGAGCGCCTGGACATGGCCCAGGAAGCACCCGAGGACCACGAACCGGCGACCGACCGGCGTGACGAACTGGCCGCGGCCGCCTCCGCCGCCCGGCAAAAGGAACTTGACGCCCGCCTGGCCCTGCGCAGTGCGGAAGAGCGGGCCAACGGGCTGCGCGGCCGAGTCGAGTCGCTCAGGCGCGCAGCGGAGACCGAACGCCGCGCCCGCGCCGAGGCGCAGCGCCGGGCCGAGCTGCGCCGCACGCAGGCACTGGCCGCCCGCGAGGTCTCGGCCAAGGTCGAGCGCGTCGTGTCCTTCATGGACATTTCCATCGAGCTTGCCGACCGGGAACGGGAGCAGTTCCAGGCCCGCCGCGAGGAACTGGAGGCCGAGCTGTCCGTGGTCCGCGGCCGCGTCGACAAGCTGAGCCACGAGCTGGCGGAGCTGACCAACTCGGTGCACCGCGACGAGATGGCACGGGCGGAACAGCGCATGCGCATCGAGACGCTGGAAAACCGATCCATCGAGGAACTCGGATTGACCAGCGAGCACCTCATCGAGAACTTCGGACCGCACCTGCCGGTGCCGCAGCCCGCCCCCGAGGACGACAAATGGGCGGCCCTTCGCCAGGAAGTCGACGACGAGGGCAACGTGATTCCCGAGGGAATCCCGTTCGACCGGGTCGAACAGGAGAAAAGGCTGAAGCGGGCCGAACGGGATCTCTCGGCCCTGGGACGGGTCAACCCGCTGGCACTCGAGGAGTTCGCGGCGCTCGAGGAACGCCACCAGTTCCTCACCTCGCAACTCGAGGACCTGAAAAAGAGCCGCAAGGACCTGCTCGACATCATCAAGGACGTCGACGAACGAGTTGAGCGTGCCTTCACGGAGGCCTACGACGACACCGCGGCACAGTTCGAGCGGGTCTTCGGCAGGCTGTTCCCCGGGGGAGAGGGGCGCCTGGTCCTCACCGACCCGGAGAACATGCTGACCACCGGCATCGAGGTGGAGGCACGTCCGGCAGGAAAGAAGATCAAGCGTCTTTCCCTGCTCTCGGGCGGCGAAAGGTCGCTGACCGCGGTGGCGCTGCTGGTCGCCATCTTCAAGGCCAGGCCTTCCCCCTTCTACGTCATGGACGAGGTGGAGGCGGCCCTGGACGACACCAACCTGGGGCGATTGATCACGATCTTCGAGGAGCTGCGCGAATCGAGCCAGCTCATCGTGATCACGCATCAAAAGCGGACCATGGAAGTTGCCGACGCGCTCTATGGCGTCACCATGCGCGGAGACGGCGTTTCCATGGTGATCAGCCAGCGCATCGACCGCCCGGTGCACGATGCCGGACTGATATGATGCTTGTCAATCTTCGATTCATACGTTAAAGGGTGGGCATGCGCTTGTTCGGTTTTGGCAGGAATCCGTCGAAAGCCAGTATTGCGAAGTCCGTCGAGCATCCCGAGGTGGAGCCGTTGTCCGCTCCGGCCCCGGTGGCCGAATCGGCGACGCCTGCCGTACCTGAAACTGACGTCCCGGCCGGGACGGACGGCTGTGTCATCAGCGTCATCATCCCGGTCTACAACACCATGCCGTACCTGACCGAGCTGCTCAACTCGCTCGAGGCCCAGGACCTGGACAAGAAGCGCTTCGAGGTCATCGCCGTCAACGACGGTTCGACCGACTACAGCGGCGAGATCCTGGATGTGTACGCCAAGCGCAACCAGAACTTCCGCGTGGTCCACCAGGAGAACAGCGGATGGCCGGGCAAGCCACGCAATGTCGGGATCGACGTCGCCCGCGGCGAGTATGTCTTCTTCTGCGACGGTGACGACGTGCTGGGACGCGAGGCGCTGCGCCGCATGGCCGACTACGCCCAGCGCCACGACGTGGACATCCTGATCCCCAAGATGGTCGGCCTGGGCGGGCGAAAGGTCATGTCCGGCCTCTACCGGGCCACGCGGCTGGACACCCCGCTGGAAGTCGCGCTGCGTTCGCTGAACCCCATCAAGCTCATCCGCCGCTCGATCATGGTCGAACAAGGGATCCGCTTCAAGGAGGAGCCGGTGCGCCTGGAGGACGGCATGGCCGTCACCGAGGCGTACATGGCCGCCGGGCGCATTTCGATCCTTGCCGACTACGACTACTACCAGGCACGTTCGCGCAGCGACGGGCAAAACATCAGCATCCGGCTCATCGAGCCGCTTGGTTATGTCGGCTCGCTGAGCGAGATCGCCCGGATCGTGACCGAACACGTGGCCGACGCTGAGCGCGCACGGCAGCTGGTGGCCGCCCTGTTCATCCGCAAGGGCCTGCGCTTCTACGAGGGCAAGCGGTTCCTGGACTACGACGACGAGGGCCGCGGCCAGTGGATGAGCGCGCACGCGCAGCTTCTGGACCGGTTCCTGCCGGGGGACACCACGGATATGTTCGACGGCGTGCACCGGGTACGGGTCGACGCGATCCGGGCCGGACGGCTTGACGAGCTGGTCAAGCTCGCCGAGGCCGACCTCGCCAGTGCCCGCAATCCGGATCTGGTCACCCTGGATGCCTCCGCTTCCGGGGTTCGGGTCCAGCTCCGAAGCTACGCGACGGACCGCACCGCGCGCGACCTGGTCATCGAGGACCGCGACACGGGTCAGAAGACCGGGGTCCCGCTGGTGGCCGGAGGGGACGGGCTGTTGATCGCCGATCTGGACAGTGCCGCGCTGGCCGCGGCCCTGCAGCGTCTGGGCAACGTGTGGCTCTCCTACAACACCGAGGCCACCGACCTGCGGCGCGTGGCGATGGACGGCGAAATCCCCGCCGCGGACTCCCGCAAGGTGCGCTATTACCGCACGGCGCACGGGTTCTTCAGCATTGATGTGCGCAAGGCCGGCTGAGGGATTCCTGTCCGGATCCCCGCATGCCTGTTGGTAGGCTGGTCACCCGGGGCCGCCGCTGGCGGGCTCCGATTCAACGCGTGGCACCGCATTGCGGTCCGCGGTCACCCCGGGCGAAAGAAACTCTTTATATGAAGACTGGAACGATGCGACTGCTGGTATCTGAATTGGCCAACAGGCCTGACGCGGAACGGCTTTTCACCAGCTTCACCACCGGCGAGGACGCCGTGCGTGCCACCTTGCCGATCCTCGGCTCCACGGTCGCGGTGCGTGCCGTGCCCGATACCACGGGGTACATGGTCGGCTTCGTTGCCCTCAACGCCGCCGCCCTCAAATGGCTCAACGACATGTTCACGACCAAGGCGTCCGTGGGCTTCGACGCCGCCGGAAACCCGATGCACGCCCTGGAGCGCGGGGTGCCGGGCTGCCTGCTGGCCGAAGCCATCGTCCGGGCCGCCGGCACCGCACTGGCCCTGCGTCGCCAGGAAGACGCGGGCGACTTCGCCGCGGGGAGCACTGTGGCCATGCACTGGTATTCGGCGAAGTTCAACTTCGGCGACTGGATCGGCCCGCAGCTCGTCCAGGCGTACACCGGGCGCCAGCCCGTGCAATCGGACCGGCCCGGAGTCGGCGGACGGGTTCTCTACAGCGTCGGCTCGATCCTCGGCAGGGTCACCCGCAACAATGTCGACGTCTGGGGCAGTGGCCTGATGCGCCCGCTGACGGCCAAGGAGATCGAGGTCCGCTCGGCGCTCAAGGGCGTGAAGATCCACGCGGTGCGCGGCAAGGACACGCGACGCGAGCTGCAGGAGTCGCTGGGCTGGGACGTCCCGGAAGTGTACGGGGACCCGGCGCTGCTGTTGCCCGACGTGATCCGCCCGGCAGAGGCCCCGCACGGAGAAGTTGCGGTGGTTCCGCACTACGTTCACCTGCCGCAGCTCGACCGGCAGGGAATCGGCGGGCGGCTCGTCGACGTGCGTGGTGACGTCAAGAGCGTCGTCGAGCAGCTGGCGGGGGCCCGCGCGGTGGTCTCCAGTTCGCTGCACGGCCTCATCGTGGCCCAGGCCTACGGGGTGCCCTGGGTGTGGCTGGACGTGACGGACCACCAGCTCGGTGGCAAAGACTTCAAGTTCGAGGACTTCTTCACCTGCCTGGACCGCGAAGCGGTCAGCCGCGTGCAGATCTCCAAGGAAGAGCTGGCCACCACCGATCTCGCCGCGTTCGCGGCGAAGGCCACGCTCCCGCAACTGCACATCGACCTGGGACTGTTGCGCGACGCCCTGCCGGTGGCTCCCGCCGAGGTCCCGCTGCGCGAGGAATACCGCGCCGAGATCTCGGTCCTGCGCTAGCCTTCACCGGTGGCCCCGACGTGCTGTGCCCCTCACCGGCAAGGACCGGTGAGGGGCACAGCACGTTAATTCGAATCCGTCCGCACCAGGGCCTTGGCGGGAAACGGGGCCCCTGCGTCCCCTCGGGCGCAGTGGCCGGGAGCCGGCAGGGCGTTATGGCTTGGGGGATTCCTGGGTGGCGGCCTCGCGCCGTTCCTTGACAGGCAGCCATGCGATGACGCCCAGGAGTCCCAGGGCGCCACTGACGGTGAAAGCCCACCCAAAGCCGGCCCGGTCGGCGATGAACCCGGCAAGGATCGGACCGATGATGGAACCGAAGTCGGTGGCCATCTGGAAGGTGGCCATGACCTTGCCGCCGTTGCGGCCCTGGCCGACCACGTCGGCAATGGCCGCCTGTTGGGCCGGGCCCATCAGGCCGGTCCCGAGGCCACCGATGACCGACAAGGCAATGAAGAGGGGAATGTTGTCGACCCAGCCGATCGCCGCGGTGGCGAGCGAGGCAACGCTCAGTCCGGCCAGGATCGGCAGACGCCGGCCGTAGGTGTCCGTGAGCTTCCCCGCGACGGTCAGGGCGGCACCGTTGCCCACGGCAAAGATTGCCAGCGCCAGGCCCGCCAACAGCGTCCCCTTCGAGGCAAAGGCGGCAACGGCAAAGAGTGGAATCAATGACATCCGCACGCCAAAGGCCATCCAGCCATTGGTGAATCCCGAGACCAATGCCGCCTTGAAGGATGCCGCGCCCCACGCCTCGGAAAGCGGGATGCGCTCCACCGCGGGCGCCGATTTCTCGGCCTCGGTCTTCACGGTTGCCCGGCGAGAATGGGAAAGGGAGAAATAGACGATCGAGGCGGCAACAACCAGTGCGCCGCCATAGATGAAGAACGGGATCCGGAACCCCATGCCCGCGGCAAGCGACCCGAGGACCGGGCCTGCGACGTTTCCGAGCAGGAACGAGCCGGAATACAGCCCGGCGATCCGGCCGCGGATTTGGGGCGGCGACATGCGGGCGATCAGCGCCATGGCCGAGACGGTGAACATGGTCGAGCCCAGGCCGCCTAAGCCGCGGAAGACCAGCAGCTGGGTGTAGGACTGGGCAAAGCCACAGAGGATTGTCGAGGCCGCCACGATGAGCACGCCGGTGACATATACGGTGGGCTCGCCGAGCCAGTCGGTGAGCCGCCCGCTGACCGGGGCGAAAACCAGGCGCGCAAAGGCAAAGATGCTGACGATCACGCTGGCGGCGGCAACACCAACGTTAAAGCTCGTGGCAAATTGCGGCAGGATCGGTGCAATGAGCCCGAATCCCAGCGCGACAACGAAGGCGGCCGCGACAAGCACGCGGATTTCACGGGGTACCGACGGCAGCTTTCCGGGGCCGGTATTGACCGACTTTTCCGGGAAGCTGGAGGTCGAGGCATTCTTAGGCATAAGTAACACAAGTTTAGTCTGTGAGAAGCTAGGAAGGTGTCAGAACAACTTAACTTGATCATTGTCCTCGTTGCAGTGGTTGTCGTCGTCGGTATTGGTGCTGCCTTCTTCCTTGTCCGGGGCCGCAAGGCTCCCAAGGGAACGTACACCGGTCCGCGTGACGCCAACGACCCAGCGCCCACGCTCACTACGGATGCACCGTCCACCGAAGCCCCCGAGGTGGCCCCGGTGGAAGCCCCGGAGGCCCCCGAGGTTGAGGTTGCCGACGAAACCACCGGCAAGGTGTTCGTCCCCATCGACGTCCCCGAGCCCGTCCAGGGCCGCCTGGCGCGCCTGAGGGCCCGCCTGACCAAGTCGAACAACGTCCTGGGCAAGGGCCTGCTGGCCCTGTTGAGCCAGGACAAGATCGATGAGGACGTCTGGGACGAAATCGAAGAGACCCTGCTGCTGGCCGACCTGGGAACCGAACCCACCCTTGAACTGGTTGATGCCCTGCGTGAGCGTGTCAAGGTGGAAGGCAGCCGGGATCCCCAGCGCGTCCACGACATGCTGCGTGAGGAACTCATCAAGCTGGTCGACCCGACCATGGACCGAAACTTCATCCCCGTCCGCCACGCGGACCGCCCCAACGTCATCATGGTCGTTGGCGTCAACGGCGTCGGCAAGACCACGACCATCGGCAAGATGGCTCGCGTGCTGGTTGCCGAGGACAAGGACGTTATCCTTGGCGCCGCCGATACCTTCCGTGCCGCCGCCGCCGAGCAGCTTGCCACCTGGGGCGACCGCGTGGGCGTGCCCACGATCAAGTCCGACATCGACGGCGCCGACCCGGCTTCCGTGGCCTTCGAGGCAGTGACCGCCGGCATCGAGCAGGAAGTCGACATCGTCATGATCGACACCGCCGGACGCCTGCAGAACAAGGTCGGACTGATGGACGAGCTGGGCAAGATCAAGCGAGTCATTGAAAAGAAGGCGACCGTTGACGAGGTTCTCCTCGTCCTCGATGCAACCACCGGCCAGAACGGCCTGAACCAGGCGAAGGTCTTCTCCGAGGTCGTCAACGTCACCGGCATCGTGTTGACGAAACTCGACGGCACCGCCAAGGGCGGCATCGTGGTTGCCATCCAGCGGCAGCTCGGTGTTCCGGTCAAGTTGGTCGGACTGGGCGAGGGCCCGGACGACTTGGCACCGTTTGATGCAGCGGCGTTCGTCGACGCACTACTGGACTAAGGATTTATGATTCAGGAAACCCAAGAGACCACCGAAATCAAGGGCCGGCATTTCGCCGAATCGAACGCCCAGGGAACGTACGCCGGAGCGCGCACGGGAAAAAGCGGAGGCCAATCCAAGGCCTTCCGAGGCGATATCCAGGGACTGCGCGCCATTGCGGTGTCCCTGGTGGTCGTCTACCATCTGTGGCCGGAAAGGCTGACCGGTGGCTTCATCGGAGTCGACGTCTTCTTCGTGATCTCCGGATTCCTGATCACCTCCCACCTGATGAAACGTCCGCCAAAATCGTGGTCCGATTTGCTGACCTTCTGGATGAGGCGGGTCAAGCGCCTGCTGCCCGCCTCGTTCCTGGTCCTGGGCGTGACACTGGCCGCCATCCCGCTATTTGCCCCGGTGACGGTGTGGAAGGACTGGGCCAGTCAGATCGTTGCCTCGACCTTCTACGTCCAAAACTGGCGTCTGGCGTCAACCAGCGTGGACTACCTGGCGGCCGACAACGCGGTCTCGGCGGTGCAGCACTTCTGGTCGCTGTCCGTTGAAGAGCAGTTCTACCTTTTCTGGCCGGTGATCATCGCCGGGCTGGTGGCCCTGGCGGTCATGCTGCGCAAAAAGCCCACGGTCGTGGTCGCCTTGGGCATCGCCCTGATAGTGGCAGCCTCGCTGGTCTTTTCCTCGATTTCCACCGTGACCGAACCGGGGATTGCCTACTTCTCCACCTTCACCCGGGCCTGGGAACTCGCCATCGGCGCCTTGGCTGCGGTGCTTCCCGCGGCGACCACTTTGCTGCGTCACTCCAGGTTCAACGCCATCCTCGCCTGGATCGGGTTGCTGGCCATCGCCTATGCGGGTGTCACCTACAGCGGCGCCACCCCGTTCCCCGGCTACGCCGCTGCCTTGCCGGTTCTTGGCACCGCGCTGGTCATCTGGGCCAACGCCTCCCATGCCCACTCGCCAAATGGCCTGCTGAGCCATCCGGTGGCACGGTTCCTGGGTGACCACTCGTACTCGATTTACCTGTGGCACTGGCCGCTCATCGTGTTCCTGCCGTTCTACAGCGGCGACCTCGGGCTGCTCGACAAGGCGGCGATCATCGCGGCGACGATCGTACTGTCGATGCTATCCAAGCGCTATGTGGAAGACCGCTTCCGTGCCCGGCTGGACACCGGCAAGATCCTGACCGGCGGAAGATTCCTGTTGGTCGGGACGGTGGTCCTCGGCCTGCTCGGGACCGTCGTGGTCAATGCAGGCTCCAGCAATGAGGAAACCGGCGACAAGCTGGCCACCGAGATCCAGCGCGTGCAGGCACAGGTCGGCGTGGACTGTTTTGGCGCCGCAGCGATGGTGAACTCCTGTGCCAACACGGGCGCGTCCCCCATGGTGCCCTCGCCGGCCGCGGCCAAGAACGACAAGTCCCAGGCATACGCGGATGATTGCTGGTCCAACGGGGACTACAGTGATCGGCCGGTCTGTACATACGGGGACGGCGAGACCCAGGTAGCGCTCACCGGAAACTCCCATGCAGGACAGTGGCTGCCCGCGCTGACAGAAATTGCCGAGCGCCGCGGTTGGACGATCACGACCTATATCGCATCAATCTGTGCACCTTCGGATGCTCCGATCGCCCTGGACTCCCAAGCCAAGGCCGACGGTTGCCTCGACTACGGGAAATGGGTCAAGGAGCAAACTGCGGGCGGCAAGTTCGACCTCATCATCACCTCGAACCGCCAAGGGTTGCCCGTGCAGGGATACGACTTGGGGAACACCGGCAAGCCGGCCGAGGCGGGCTACGCCAGTTACCTTTCGGACTGGGAATCGGCAGAGGCGCCCATCGTGGTGATCCGCGATTCCCCGTACCCCGGCAACACGGTGGACAACGTTCCCGACTGCCTGGCCACCAGCAACAACCCGTTGCAGGATTGTTCGGGTACGCCCAAATCGTGGGAGTCGTTGGATCCACTTGCCACGGCGGCACAAAAAACCAATCTGCCCTTCGTGAGCACGATCGACATGACGGAGTACTTCTGCAATGACGAAACGTGCCCGGCGGTGATTGGCTCCGTGGTTCCCTACTTCGATGCCTCGCACCTGACCGCGACCTTTGCCCGTTCGCTCGCGGACCAGTTGGAGAAAAAGATCGCTGGCGCGGTACCCCGGCTGTAGGCTCCGCGCATACGACAGCTGACAACGGCGGCCACGGAATTTTCGTGGCCGCCGTTGCCATGCCGCCAAGTTCCCGGAAACAACCCCGAAATATATGCGACACCTGCCTTTTACGTGAAGGCGGATTCGGTAACCACGACGAAACGGTGGGTCGTGCCGGGTGTAACACCGACAGGGAATTCTTGAATCAGGCGAGAAAGACTCGCAAGCGATTCAGGGAGGCGTTAGACATGGAGCTAACAACGACTCAGGTATGGATGATGGTGTGCGCCGCACTCGTCCTGCTGATGACCCCGGCACTGGCATTCTTCTACGGTGGAATGACCCGGGCCAAAAGCGTACTGAACATGATGATGATGAGCTTCTCGGCGATCGCCCTCGTCACCGTGGTGTGGGTGCTCTGGGGCAACTCCATGTCGGGCGGCGGCGCAAACGTCGGCGGCTTGTTTGGAAACCCGGCTGACGGTTTCGGGATGGGATCAATGCTCGGCACCGATGGCTTCATTACCGCCGGTTACGGAGCGACCTTCGCGATCATCACCGTTGCGCTGATTTCCGGTGCCGTGGCGGACCGCGCCAAGTTCAGTGCCTGGCTGGTCTTCGTGCCGGTCTGGGTGACCCTTGTCTACGCTCCCATCGCCTTCTGGGTCTGGGGAGGCGGCATCCTCGGCGAAGAGGGAGCCATTGGCTCCGTGGTCGGGGAGGCCATCGACTTCGCCGGCGGCACCGTGGTCCACATCAACGCCGGTGTGGCGGGCCTGATCCTCGCTCTCATCCTCGGCAAGCGCAAGGGCTTCGGCAAGGACCCGAGCCAGCGCCCGCACAACATCCCGTTCGTCATGCTCGGCGCGGCCCTGCTCTGGTTCGGCTGGTTCGGGTTCAACGGCGGCGCGGCCAGCACCGCCGAAGAGGCCGGATTGATTTGGATCAACACCCTCGCCGCTCCCGCCGCCGCACTGCTGGGCTGGCTCGGCGTTGAACGCATCCGCGACGGACACAGCACCTCGCTGGGTGCGGCATCCGGCATCGTCGCGGGCCTCGTGGCCATCACCCCCGCCTGCGCCAACATCAGCCCCGTTGCAGCCATCGGCCTCGGCGTCATCGCCGGTGTCGCCTCGGCCCTGGCCGTCGGCCTGAAGTACCGCTGGGGCTACGACGACTCCCTCGACGTGGTCGGAGTGCACCTGGTTTCGGGCATCATCGGAACCCTCGCCCTGGGCTTTATCGCCCTTCCCGTTGACGGGATCGGCGGCGGCCTGTTCTACGGCGGCGGACTCGCCCAGCTCTGGGCCCAGATCGTTGCCTGCGTCGTGGTCATGGGATTCACCGCCGTCATGACCACCATCATCGGCCTGGCCATCCACCGGATCATGGGCTTTCGCGTCTCCATCGAGGAAGAAATCGCCGGCATCGACCTGATGCAGCACGCCGAAACCGGCTACGAGTTCGGCGGACTGGGCACCGGCGGAACCTTCGTTCCGCACCCGGCCACCTCCGCACACCTGAAGTCCACCGCCACCGAAAAGCCGGCGGACCGAAACAAGGAAGGGGTCACCGCATGAAACTCGTGACAGCCATCATCAGGCCCGAAAAGACCGACGAAATCCGCGAAGCCCTCGAGTCCTATGGCGTCCAGGGAATGACCATCAGCCAGGCCAGCGGCTACGGCCGTCAGCGCGGCCACACCCAGGTCTACCGCGGGGCCGAGTACACGGTCGACCTGCTGCCCAAGGTACGCCTGGAGATCCTGGTGGAAGAGAGTTCCTGCGACGACATCCTGGACGTCCTGATCTCCACCGCGAACACCGGAAGCGCCGGGGACGGGAAGATCTGGGTCACCAACATCGAGGAAGTGATCCGGGTCCGCACCGGGGAACGCGGCCTGGCCGCGGTCTAGAAGGCAAATTCCCTGCAAGGAGCACCAACGACAAAGCCCCAACCATGGTTGGGGCTTTGTCGTCAGCGGGGAAGCCGGGTGTCAGCAGACATTCGGCTTGCCGTCCGAACGATAGGCAACCGTTGAATCCAAGGCAAGCGGACCACCGAGCAGCACGTTCGTCCAGCCCTTCATGGCGACTAGGGCGCTGGACACCGAGGCGGGCAGGCAGCTCTTCTTGGCCAGCAGCAGCGGCGCCCCGTTGTAGGCGGCGGCCACGCCCCCGGTCAACCCGTCCGCGAAGTCCGCGCCGGTGGCGATGAACTGGCGCTGCGAGCCGCCGGGCCAGAACGCCTTGGCGATGATCGCGTTGGTGTCGTAGAACGTGGCACCCCCGTAGCGAATCACCGTCGCGTTCGGCAGCGCCTGGCTCACCTGCGACTCGGCGGCCGAGGAGATGGACGGAGTGCCGCCGGCCAGGTAGACGCGGCTCGGATTAAGCCTCTTGAGCTGGTTCAGCGTGGTGGCCGGGACCGAGGCCTGGCTGGTCAGCAGCAGCGGGGCCTTGCGTCCGGCGGCCACCGCGGCCAGCGACATGGCGTCCTGGAAGCTCTCGCCGGTGGCGAGGAACGCCGTCGGCGCCGATCCCCAGTACCCGGCGATCTTGGAGCTGGTGTCGTATCGGCTGTTCCCCGCCACCCGGGTGACCGGCGCGTAGGCCTTCAGCTTGGCGATCGTCGCATCGCTGACGGACAGCGGGCCGCCGAGCACGAGGATGCTCGTGGGCCGCAGCCGTTGCAGTTCGGTGGCGACCGCAGCGGGCAGCCCGTCCCGTTGCACCAGCAGCAAGGGGGCGTTCTTCAGCCTGGCCAGTGGCGAACCGGCCAGCGCGTCGGGGAAGGTCTCGCCCGAGGCGATGACAACGGTCGCGGCGGTGGACGGGAACGTGCGCCGCGAAACAGCCACGGGGGTGTCATATCGGGTGGAACCCGACAGTCGGACCGGAGCCAAGCGCGTGGGCCACACGTCGGCGTTGCCGAGGTAGTCGGTGATCATGCGGTAGTGCGTGGAGCGCGTGTTGCGCGCGAAATCGCGCAGCGAGGTCAGGTCGCCGTTCCACACGTTGGCATCCACGTCCTTGTCCGCACCGATCAAGTCGGCGTTGGAGGCGTACTGCCAGATGTTGAACGTCGTCCAGCCCTCGGGCAGTTCGCGCGGGTTCTTGGGAACCTCGGCGGTGGGGAAGAGAGAGACGTGCAGCGGCCAGCCCTTGAAGGCGGTGGAATCGCCGGTGCAGGTGTCCCACCAGGACTGGGCGGTGTAGACCATGGGTAGGCGCCCGGTCGCGGCCTTGACGGTGTTTCCGAAGTCGCTGATCCAGGTGACCAGCTGGCTCGGCGTCATGCCGTAGCAGACGTCGCCCTTGCCGGCGGCGTAGGACGAAGACGTGTACGGGTTCCACTCGATGTCCAGCAACGGCGGGAGCGTCTTGCCGTCGGCGGACCAGCCGCCGCCGTTGGCGAGGAACTGCTTGGCCTGCGCGGCTCCGGAGGAGTGGGCGGGCATGGCGAAGTGGTAGGCGCCGCGCATCATGCCTTGGTTGTAGGAGCCGGTGTAGTTCTGTGCGAACTTGGGATCCTTGTAGAGCGTGGTGGGCCATGACTGGGTGGCCTTGATGTAGGCGAAGCGGGTGCCCTTGCCCCATGCGTAGGACCAATTGACATCGCCCTGGTGGTGGGAGACGTCGATGCCGAGCACACCCGGGGGACGCCAGGTGCGCAGGTCCGCAAGGGAGGCGGGGACAGAGACGCCGGCAAGGGTGGCCTCAAAGGCAGCGCCGGTGGTGGCCGGCCCTGCCGTGTCGGCCTGGAAGGCGCTTCCGGGCTCAAGAGCCGTTCCGGCGGCAGCGGGGGCCGGGGTAGGGACGTCCAATTGCTCGGGCGCAGCCGCTGCCAGTTCCTCGGTGGCGGACGCCAGGGACTGAAGTTCATCCAGCGTCGGGGCCTTCGGGTCCCCGGATTCCTCGATGCGTCGCTGGCCTTGGCCGAGCTGCGCGTCAAGCGCCTCGATTCCAATGGCCTTGAGAGCCCGCTCCGACAACTCGACACGCTCGGTTGCGGCGAGCTTGCCCCCGGATTTCAGTTCGTCACGGATGTCCTTGGCGGCCGCGGCGGCGGCACTGGGATCAAGTTCCGGGACGTGGAGGTCCTTCTTGGCCGGCGTGAGCGCCGATTCCAGCAATGTTGCGGCATCCGATCCCGGGGCCGGTTTCTGGTCGGGGGTGCGGGACGTGGCAGTGCCGGCCGGGTTCTCGGCCGTCGAGGTTGCCGCGGCCGGACCGGCCACCGCGAGGGGGACGACCAGCGCCGCAGCGACGGAAAGGGCGAACAAGCGGGGCAGTGGTGACCTGAATTCCGGCATGGGTGGTCCTTGGGATCGGGGACGATATCGAGGGCTGCGCGATGGCCAGTATACAAAACCGGCCACGTCCGGCACCGGGAGCGCGCCGTGCAACATGGCTCGCGCCTGCCGTGTCCGTCATTGGACGGCCGGGACGGTTCGTCAAGCCGAAAAACGGAGCCCTGGGGCAGACGGCAAACCGGGAGACAGCGCTCGGTCAGCGGCGATCGATGCTGAGGTTTCCGTTGACCGTCGAATAGACGCGTGTGCCGTCCAATTCCAGCGGCAGGCCGGCATCCGGTGCCGCCACGCGACGCAGCGGTCCCCGGACGCCGTCGATTTCCAGCTCTACGAAGAGGTCGGCCAGGACATTTTCCACTCCCGCGAACTTCTGTGCCGGCGAGTCCAGGACATACTCCTGGCCGTCCGTCCGAAGATCAAAGGCACGCATGGTTTCAGCTCCCCGGACCTGGGCCAACAGGCGTACAGTCGCGAAGCCGGCCGACGGCTGCAGCCCGAACCGCAGTTCGAGTCCGTTCGGGTTCGGCTCGGCGGCCCGGCAAGTCGCCCTCAGCTGTTCCTCGGTCCCTGCCAGCTGCAGCAACCCGGCGGCATCCTCGTTCCGCACCAGCCGGGAACGCTGCAGGAAGGGGAAGCCCAAATCCGCTTCCAGTTCCGGGGGGATGTGTTCACGCACGAATTGTGAGTGCGCCGCGACCCAGCGACGTTGCCGATCGGTCGACATGGCACGGTAACGGGCGGGGACGTAGAAGCGAAGTGCCTTGCGCCGGTAAAGGTCCAGGACCAGCTGGTCCGCAAACGCGGGATCGGGGTGCCCGTCCTTGATGATCCGGGCAATGGTGGACACCGACTCCGTGTAGCCTTCGGGCTCGGCCCGTCCGCTGCTGATGTTGGCGCCGACCTGGCGGGTGCGGATGAAGTAGTAGTCGTAGTCGGCAAGGATCGCGTTGCGGCGCGAAGCCAGATAGCACCGGGTGAGCATCATGCCGTCCTCGAGCCTTACCTTGCCCTCGGGGAACCTGATGCCGTGCTCCTCGAGCAGCTCGCGCCGGATCATTTTCTGCGGGGAGAGGGTGCCAAGAATCGTTCGCAGCGGGGCATCGACGAGCGTGGAGGCAAACAGGGTTGCCGCAACCCGTCGGCCGCCGATGCCGACCAGCTTCGGTGCAAGGACATCGACGTCGTGGGCGTCCGCGAATTCGACCATCCTGCGCAGCGACTCCGGGCCCAACAGATCGTCGGCGTCGCAGAAGAACACATAGTCCGACAGGCTTGCGTTGATTCCCACATTGCGCGGTTTTCCTGGCCAGCCGCTGTTGTGCTGGCGGATGAGCCGCATGTTGGGCAGCCGGGCCGCGTAGGCATCCAGTAGTTTTCCGCCGCGATCGGTGGAGCCGTCGTCGACGGCGATCACTTCAAAGAGTTCCGGATCCATGTCCTGTGCCTCGAGTGAATCCAGGAGTTCCCGAAGGTAGGGCATGGAATTGAAGACCGGGATGACGACGGCCACGCGCGCAGTCTCGGCGCTAGCGCTGGGGCCGGTGTCCGATTCCCGGATCGTGGCCTGGCGTATCCTGGCAGCGATCCTGGACGCTCTGCGTCGCAGGGATCTCCGAACCATGGCGTAGTCCATTGTCTGCCTTCCAGGGGGTGCGTCGTGGGTGCGCCGAACGAACCCCCGTGGGAGGTGCTGGCTGGTATGCCGGCCCATGGTGCGCTTAGTCGATTTCCCCCGAATCCGCGCCCTGGCCGTGGAACTCATAGTAGCGCAGCAGGACTGCGCGTTCATCGATCAACTTGCCGACTGCCTCAATGAACGCATTTGTTGAGGACCCGCGCTCGCGGTCCCCGAAATAGAACTTGCGCATCTGCAGGCGTTCCCCGGTCCCGGAGGAATCCAGCAAGAGCGACAGCCCGGTCAGAAGCTGCTCCCGGGTGGATTCGCTGAGGACCGGACAGGCCCTGCTCACGGGCACCTCGCGGTTGAGCTTTTCGAGGTCATCGCGCCGGTCCGTGAGGATCAGCGGCTTCTCCGGGTGCAGGTACAGGAAATCAAGGCCCACGCTTGAGACGTCGGTGACCAGGGCATCCACATCGCCAAACAGCGCCAGGATATTTTCCAACTCGGCGATCAGATGGTGCCCGCCCGCGGCCGTGCGTTCCTCGAGGATCTCACGGATGCGCTCGTGCGCCTGGGCGATCGCGGGTGTTGTGGATCTGCTGATCCGTGGGTGGGGCTTGTAGATGACCCGGGTGTTTGGCAGTGCCACCAGCGCCTCGATGATTCCTTCGCCGAAGAGGTCCATGGAGGTGTAGTTGTTGGCGTCGTTTTCGCCTTCCCAAGTGGGTGCGTACATGACGGTCCGGCCGGGGAACGGCGGCAAGACGGAGTCAAAACGCGTGTCCAGTTGGGGCCGCCCGATGGGGATCAGCCGGTTGAGGTCGAAGTCCAGCAAGACGGAGCGGTGCCGCTCGACGGCCGCGGGACCCGCCACGAGGATCCTGTCATAGGCCTTGGCCTGGTTGGAGACCATGGAAAGCTTGTCGCTTTCGCCGTGGTTGATGTGGACATGCACGGGCCTGGATGCGCTCAGGGACTGGAAGTTCGCCACGCCGTTGTTGACATAGAGGCACAGCTTGAAGTTGTTGAAGTCGTAGAGATTGACCAGGTCGTCGAGGCGACGGACGAAGATCTTGGGCAGGTCGGTCAACTTGCGGAAATGGCGCATCGTGGGGATCTTGCGAAAGACCAGGACCACACGGCGGGTTTCATGGAGTTTTTCCAGCGTGGGAAGCCACTGTTCGAGTTGGTAGGACTTGTTGAGCACGTCGCTGAAGTAGACCACCACGTCGCCGGGCACCGGAATGTGGTCCAGTTCGTGGTTGGCTACCTGAGCGCTTCCCAGCCCCAGCCACCTTCGAGTCTTGACTCCGGTTCTGGAGCCTATGGCGGCTTTGAGCTGTTGGCCCAGCCAGTCTTTTATCTGCATCATCTGCCTTCGTGGCTCCTCGCTCTTCAGCCGTGCGCTGCACAGCCCGGCTCCCGGGCCGTCATGCGGAATCGCTTGTCCCAAGACCGTTTCACGCCCAACTGTCCAATTCATGATGAGGGGCTGTATGGTCCCTATGTTCCGGCATGGTCGGAAGCAAAGATAGGCCTGTGCTGCCGTCATCAGGGCTTCCCGGCCGCATGCTCCTGCATTCCCCGCGGGCGGACCAAAGGGAGACCTGTTGGCTGGCTACTTCAGGCTGAGATTCCCGTAGACGGTGAAGTACGGGGTGGTCTGCATCCGGGGGCCCGCTCCCAGCCGCATGGTTCGGGTCATCGACCCGATGCCCAGGACGAGGTTCAGGTCCAAGGCCTCACCATCGGGCTGTTGCGCCCGGAGGTCGGCAGGCAAAAGGAAATGGAAGGACCGCTCACACTGGCGGTGGTGTTCGATTTTCCGTCCGTCGGAGTCCGGGACGCCGCGTTGCCGGCTTTCGAGCCAGACGCTGTCCAATTTCTCCGCGCCGGTCTCCACGTCAACCTGAAGGTCCATGGCGCCGTCCGGGCGGAACATGATCCCCGCGATCCGTACGCTGGCCGCGGCGAGGGCGTCACGGGTGGCCTTGTGGGTTCGTGCCATGTCCAACGCTTCCATCCATTGCTCGAAGATCAGGTCACTGCGGTACCGTTGCGAGTCGTGGAATGCCTGGCTCGACAACGCCTCGCACAGGCAGTCGTCCGCCAAGAGCCTGGACACGGCCCGGGCGGCGACATCGTGCTCGCCAAAGGGAACCAGGAATCCGTTGCGCGGGTTCTCGATCATGTCCCTGGGGCCGAAATCAACGTCGTAGGCCACCGGCACGCAACCGTGCGCCTGGGCCTCGAGGACGGCCAGCGACTGGCCCTCGAACTTGCTGCACAGCAACAGGACGCGGGCCCGGTCGAGCCGTTCGGCCACGTCATTGACGTGGCCATGGAACGTCACGAGGTCTTCGGCCCCGAGCTCGCGCACCCGGTCCTCGAGCACCCGGCGTTGCTCGCCGTCGCCCACCAGGTCGAGATGGACCGGGGTCCCGTCCAAGGCGACCTTTTTGATGATTTCCAGCACGTCGCCGATGTTCTTGCCCATGGTGAATCGGCCGACGTGCAGGACGGAGCGTGGTTCGCGGGCCCCGAACGCCGGCAGCGTCCGAGGGCCATCGACAGGGTTGCTGATCACCACGGTGTTGGAGGACTCCCCGAAGCGCTTCACGAAGGCCGTGCGCTGCGATTCGGTCAGGAAGGTGATCCCGTCCCAGGCATCGCGGTTTTGGATGATCTTCTGGTGCGCGGTGGAAAGTTTCCCCGTCAGCGGATCCTGCCCGGCGGCCACGTGGGTGCTGTGGAAGTTCACGAACTTCACCGCTTGGGGGTGCTTCCACGCCCAGAGGAATCCTGCGGAGTACTTGCTGTCAACGACGACGTCGGCGTGTGAGAGGTCCACCAGGTCGGTGAGGAAGCGGCGGTAGAGCTTGGCGGGGCTTGCGAGGGTGGCCGCGACGTTTCCGTCCGGGTCCACCAGTTCCAGGGTGCGCGTGGGTTTCTGGTTATCGCCGTCGGCGGGAAGCGCCGAATCGATGAGATACACCGTTCCGTCGCGGCGGTGGTATTCGCGCCGGGCGGCGGAGTCTTGGCCAGGCATCCGGTAGTCGATGTGGAAGAGCGAACCGTCGCCCGAGCGGTGGGTCCTGCCGCTTTCCACCCATTCGGGGGAGCGCACCCGGTCCTGGGGCTTCTTGGCGGAAAGTGCCGGTGAATGTACCGCATAAAAATCATGCAGGTTCAGCAACGGGACCTCGGGATGGAGCCTTCCGGCATCGACCAGGTTCTTCCGAAGTTCTTCGATCGAGGGGTTTGCATCGAACGTGACCACGGCGCTGGGAACGCCGCGTTCGTGGAACAGTCCGGCACGCTTGAGGCACATGGCCGTCATTCCGCCGAAGCCCTCCCTGATTGACCACGTGACCATCAGGACCGGCCGGCCCGGTTCCCTGGGATGCGCTGGCCTGCTCGGTTGCCCGCTGGGGATACTCGACCCGGGGACGTGTTGCATCGAAAGGTTCTCCTCTGGCTGGTTGGATCGGTTTCGGAGTCTCGATGGGGCCCACCCTAGCCCGTGAGTCTTGGAGCTACCAGCTAATGCGCACAGTTGTTCGGTTTCAACCGTCGCCGTCGCTGACCGTCGTGCCGCCGGCGACCGGCCGGGTACGCGGGCCGAGGACCTTGGAGATGGCCATTCCTTCCGTCTCCGGAACAAAACCACGTGGTGGCATGGGCCGATAAGATCGCTGGGAAGACATCCGAGCAGTCCCCGAAAAGCCGAACGCAGCCACGCGCATGAAACTCCATTCAAGGAAGCTGCTGCTGCAATTGTCCTGGGGAACCGCCGCGGTCCTTGCGGCAGTTCACGTCTGAAGCCTGATGCTGTTGCGCGACAGGCTCCCGGAAGCCCTGGGCGACCACTGGGGGATGGGCGGGACCATCCATGGAACGGTAAGCCTGCCACAGAGCATGTGGGGCGGAGTCGTGGCGATCGTGGTGCTGTGCGGGATGGCCAGCCTCGGCCTGTTGCCACCCAGCCGCGGCAAGACGGAGGCAGGACCGCTGCTGCTCGGGATATGCACCGGCAGTGCGGTCGTTGTGGCAGGAATGATGCTGGCGGCAGGCCTGGCCTGGGGGATGGACAGCGCGCTGCTGCTGAATGCCTCCGCACCGGATGCGCCACTAGCCGCCCTCGGCAACGAAGCGACGGATTCCGGGCCCCACGACTGAGCTGCCCTGCCGTTGCCCGGGCCGCGGGTTACCGCCCTGGAGCGGTGCCGCCGTAGTGGGCGGCGAGGCGCCTCAGGCCCTCGTCGATGCCGACCTCCGGCGTCCAGTCCAGCACCTCGCGGGTCTCGCGCTGGTCGAACCAGTGCGCGGTGGACAGCTGCTCGGCCAGGAACCTGGTCATGGGCGGTTCGTCGTGCACCAGGTTCCGTGCCCCGGCGGCCAGCCACACTCGCTCGATGACCGAGCCGGCGCCGCGGGCCAGCCAGCCCGGGACGCTGATGCGTGGTGCCGGGGCGCCGCCGGCGCGGCAGATCCCGGCGATCAATTCGCCCACGGGGCGCGGTTCGCCGTTGGTGACCACCAGGGCGCGGCCGTGGGCGTGCTCCATGCGCTCGAGCCCGCGCACGATCGCGGATGCCGCGTTGTCGATGTAGGTGGTGTCGATCAGCGCGGCGCCGCCGTCGAGCAGCGGAAGCCGTCTTCCCTGGGCGCGCTCGATCACGCGTTCCACCAGCTGGGTGTCTCCGGGTCCCCAGACCACGTGCGGCCTGATGGCCGCGACGCGGAAATCGGGGGAGTTCTGGGCCAGGGCGTTGAGTTCGGCCGCGGCCTTGGAGCGGGCGTAGTTGCCGCGGGCGCGGTCCGGGTCGGCTACACCGGCACCGGCGCCGGCCAGCGGCTCGCCGAAGTGGGCGACCGAGGGGGAAGAGACGAACACGAAGTCGGCCACGCCAGCGGCGCGGGCTTCTTCCAGCAGGGTCTTGGTGCCGGTGATGTTGGTGGCCACGAAGTCGTGCCAGGAGCCAGTGAAGGAGACCTTCGCCGCGAGGTGGATGACCGCGTCCATGCCCTCAACGGCGCGGCGCACCGCGGCCGGGTCGGTCAGCGAACCGCAGACCTCGTCGACGGCCCCGGCGGTTGCCCTGCGCTGGAAGGTGCGCACCCGGTGCCCCTGGGCGCGCAGCAGTTCCGCCACGGCCCCGCCGAGCAGGCCGCTGGCACCGGTGACCAGCACGCGGCGCGGGGCCCGGGGCGTGGCTTCGTTGCTCATGGGTTGCGGATCCTGCCGCCGGCCAGGGCCTCGGTGGCCCAGGCGGCCAGGGCCGCCCGGTCGATCTTGGAATTGTGCCGGATGTCGGTGGGCAGCGCGGGCACCACCAGGACGGCGGAGACCTGCGTCCCCGTGCCGGCCACCGCGGCGCGCACCGCCCGGGCCAATGCCTGGGGTGCCGGGGCCGCGCGGCGGGCGGGCGGCACGGTTTCCATGACCACCACGGGCACCTGGGCGCCCGCGGGCCCCACGCCGACCAGGGCGGCGCGGGAGGCACCGTCCACGGATTCGGCGGCCTGCTCGCCGGCGACGGGCGTGGTGGGCCCGGCGGAGGTGTTCAGCACGTGGCCGAGCCTGCCTTCGACCCAGAGCCGTCCGGCTTCGTCCAGATGCCCCACGTCCCCGGTGCGGTGCCAGCCCGGGATCGAGGTGCTGAGCTGCTCGGTGATCCAGAGCCTGTCGTAGCGGTCCTTCACGTGCGGGGCGCGCACCAGGATTTCCCCGGTGGTGTCGGGGGTTTCCTGCGGCTGGTCCCCGGCGTTCCCGTCGGCGTCCAGCGGCGCGATGGCCACCTTCGCCCCGGCGACGGGGGTGCCCACGCAAACGCCGTTGCCGGCACCGGCCGCACGGATGCCGGCCAGGTCGATGTCGGTCACCGGAAGGGCCTCGGTCATCCCGTAGGGGGTGTGCACGCGGGCCGCGGGCACCAGCTCCTGGACCTTGGCCAGCAGCGGCTCGGGGATCGGCGCCCCGGCCGAGAGCAGCAGCGAGACGCCTGCCAGGGTTGTGCGCTGGGAATCATCCAGGGCTTCGCGGGTTTCCAGCACGTTGGCCAGGGCCGCGGGGGAGGCGAACACCGTGGTGGCATCCACCGCCGCGGCGGCATCTGCCAGTGCGGCGGCGGTGAGCGTGCGCGGCGCGGTGACGTCCATGTCCGGGGTCACCGAGGTGGCGCCCAGCGCGGGGCCGAGCAGTGCGAACGGGGCGAAGCCGGCCACCAGTGCCGAACCGGCCTTGAGGTCGTAGGTCTCGCGCAGGGTGTCGCGCATCGCCGCCAGCTGGCGGTGCGTGTAGACGACTCCCTTGGCCGGTCCCGTGGATCCGGAGGTGAAGAGCACCGCGGCGTCCGCGTCCGGGTCGGCCGGGGCGAATACCGTGTGCTGGGCAGCGGCGTCCGTGCCGGCGGCGAGCAGTTCGGGCACGGTGTGGGCCACGCCGAGCAGCTTGCGCTTGGCCGCGGGCATGTCTTCGGCGGCGATCCGGATGCCGGGCCAGCCCAGGAACCTGGCCCCGGTCAGCGCGCGGTCGATCCCGATGAGGTAGCCGGGGCCTGCCCCGCGGATGGCACGGCCCAGTCCCTGGGTGCCCAGTCCCGCGTCGGCCACGACGATCACGGCGCCCAGGCGCAGGCATGCATAGATCAGGGAGGTCAGTTCGATTCCCGGGGGGACCAGCAGGTTCACGCGGTCCCCGGGCTTCACGCCGATTCCGGCCAGGCCGTGTGCCAGGGCGTTGACCCGGGTGCCCAGCTGCGCCCAGGACAGGGAGCCGGCCGGGTTGATGTCCACCACGGCGGTGCCGGTGTCCTCGGTGCGCTCGTCGAGTTCGGCAAGCATCGGCCGGTACGCGGCCAGGGCCTCGCCGCGGTTCGCGGTGTGCGGGTTCTTCGCCTGGCCAAGCCAGTCAAAGACCGGGGTGGCGATGTCGCGGTCCTCGGGGAGCAGGTGCCCGGCTCCCTCGAAGCGGTGCACCGCCGCGTGCGGCAGCCGGGAAACCAGGTCGCGCAGGTAGCGGTCGGAGAAAACGGGGTCCTTGGGGCCCCAAAGCAGCAGGGCGGGAACCTTGAGCGTGCGGATGCCCTCGGCGATCGCGTTGAGCGCACCGCGGCTGGGATGGTCCTCGGTGAAGGGGATGTCGGCAACGAAGTTTGCCACGCCGGTTCGCCTGGAAGCATTGAGATAGGGAGCCATGAAGGCCTTGCGGACGTCCGGTTCCAGGGCCGGCTGTGCCAGCGAGTGGGTGGTGCGCAGGAAGGCGTCGGTGCTCTTGGTTCCCCAACCGTGGACCGCCGGGTGGGAGGCCAGGCGCAGCGCGGCGGGCAGCTCGTAGCCGGCCGGGTGCACCGCGGTGTTGGTGAGCACCACGTTGGCCAGCTGCTCCCGGTGCGCCAGAGCCCAGCCCAGGGAGATGATGCCTCCCCAGTCGTGGCCCACCGTGGTCACGTCCCCGGTGAGTTCCAGCGCGCCGGTCAGGTCGCCGAGGTCGTTGACCCGGTCCTCGAGCCGGCGGAACACGCCGGTGCGCGCGGAGAAGCCCATGTCCAGCTGGTCCACCGCGACCACGCGCCACGGCAAGTCGTGGGAGGACACGTGCTGCAGCAGGCTGCGCCACAGGTAGGACCAGGTGGGGTTGCCGTGCACGCACAGCAGCGTGCCGATCGGCGTGATGCCCTTTTGGGCGAGCTCGGACTCGTTGTCCAGCAGGTGCCATTGGTGGCTGGTGCCCGGTGCATCCACCGCCGAAGTGCAGGGCGCCATGACACGGCGGGAGTACCGGCGATCGACGCCGGGGAAGATCTCGGTCACCAGGCAAGCTCCATCATGGCGGTGTTCAGCCCGGAGCCGACACCCATGCACAGCACGCGGTCACCGGGCTTCAAGGTCTTGGCTTCCTGGGATAGCGTCATGGGCAGCGAGGCGGGACCAACATTGCCCCACTTGGGGAACGTGATGGGCACCCGTTCGCGGACCAGGCCCACGGCCTTGATGATGGCGTTGGTGTAGGAATTGGAGACCTGATGCGTCACGTAGCGGTCCATGGATTTCCAGTTCCACCCGGCCTGGTGGGCCTCGTCCCAGGCGTCGACCACCAGGTCCAGGCCGTTGTCCAAGAGGCCCTTGGTGTCCGTGTACATGCCGGAGGGCCCGCCCACGCAGAGCTTGTGGTGCTCGGTTCCGGCGCGCGACACCCCTCCCAGGATGCGGTGCGCGCCGGGGTGGGCGTCGGCCGGGCCGATCACCGCGGCGGCGGCACCCGAGCCCAGGGTCAGGGTGGCGAATTCCCGCAGGTAGTCGTCGCGGGTCGAGTGCTCGGCGTTGAGCCGGCGGAACGTGGTCTCCTGGGTGGGCTGGGCGTCCTCGCCGGCGACCACCAGGGCGTACTTGATCTGCCCGGAGTCGATCATGTTTGCGGCCAGGGTCATGCCGTTGACGAAGCCCAGGCAGGCGTTGGCCACGTCGAAGTTCATGGCCGAGGAAGGCAGTCCCAGGTCGTGGTGGATCTTGGAGGCGACCGAGGGCTCCAGGTTGCGGCGGGTCACCGAGGTGTTGATCAGCAGGCCGATCTGGCCCGCCTCAACGCCGGCCTCGGCCATGGCCTTGCCGCCGGCCTCGACGGCTGCATCGTCGAAGCTGGTCCCCTCGGACCACCAGCGGCGTTCCATCACGCCGGCAACGCGTTCCAGCAATTTCTTCGACAGGCGCAGTCGTTTCAGGCTGGGGGCCAGACGTTCGTCGAATTCCCTGGAGGTCATGACCACCGGGGCCTGCACGCTGGTGACGGCCAACAGGGCCGAATTGTGGTGCCGAAACGTTGCGTTGCCGTTCAAAATCTAGCCTTTGTGTCGGGGCTGTCGTGCCGGTGTCGGGCGCGAAGAATGCGGACGTCGGATCAATCGCATGATCCGTCGGTCAAAAATGTCCTTGTCCTACCGTATTCCCTTGGCGGCCCCGGGGCACACACGGGCGCGCCCTTTGCTTCTTGTGGCGGCCAAGGCCGGTGCATTCCGTGGAGCTGGAAACCATGCAGAATCAGGCCGAATTTCCGTGGCGAACATCGGGAGTTCGATCGAGAAAACCCCGTACCGGTTTCCCTAAGAGCCGAGCACCACCAGGGTGAACCGTCCGGGTAATGGGGCTCCCTAGGCTGCTGCCACCGTGCGCCGAACCACGTCCCCGGCCCCG
Source organism: Paeniglutamicibacter sp. MACA_103 (assembly GCF_045798555.1). Taxonomy (NCBI): domain Bacteria; kingdom Bacillati; phylum Actinomycetota; class Actinomycetes; order Micrococcales; family Micrococcaceae; genus Paeniglutamicibacter; species Paeniglutamicibacter sp. MACA_103. The sequence continues at coordinate 28,947 of NZ_JBIXLN010000001.1, forward strand.
AAGGGCATTGCCGCGGCCGCGGCGCCGGTTGACACCGCCATCACCGTCTCGGTCCACCGGGCGTCGTAGTAGCTGCCGGCCATGATGGGTGAGATCACGTAGGTGGCCGCGAGGTAGCCGACAAAGCTCGTTCCTGTAAGGAACACGCATGCGGCGCTGGCCGCCGGCAGCCTGACCCGCCAGAGACCGGCAAGCGCCAATGGTTTGACAAGCCCCGTCAGGAGCAGCGCCCAGAGCAGCACCGCTGCATCTTGGTACCCGGAAGCGTTTCCGGAGAGCCCCGAGGGGAAGGTATGCGACCCGATCACGGCGAAGGAGGCCGCGAGAATGGCGGCAAGCAGGGCCTCGAATGCTGCAATGGCGATCCCGACACTTCTGATGTGGTCCACCGTCGGATCCGGCAGGAACAGGACTCCGGCAGCCATGGCCAGGATTCCGAGCGCCTGGACCAACAGGGCCTCCTCGAGCAACACGGCGGTCGTCCCGAGCGGTTCCCACGTTGGCGCGGGGAAGTAGTAGTCGTAGCGGTGGTTCTCGACCGAGAGGCCGCTGGTTCCTCCGGCGCCGGCCAACACCACCCAGCGCTGCAGGGCCGCGACCAGTTGCAGGAGGCACGAGACCAGGAACAGGGCGGCGGCAATGAGCAGCCAGAGGATCTTGGTCCTGCGAAAGCGCAGGTTTTTCTTGCGCACACCAGCGTGGTTGCTGCCCGACATGTCCCAACCGTAACAACTTCCTCGGATGAGTCATGGGTTCTCGAGGTGGATATGCCAACCGACGATTTGTTCAGCTGGCACGCATGGTGCTCAACACCACCGTGCCGGCGGCACAGAGCATTGCGACACCCGCCGCCGCGGCGGATGCGGCGACGACCAACTTATTCCACTGGGCCGTGTCGTGAGAGATGTAACCAGCGAGCATGGGAGCGATCGTGAAGTTGGCGATGAAGTTCCCTGCCGTGGTGGAGCCGAGCAGGATCAGGCAACCGATCATCTCCGGGAGCGAGGTGCCCCGCCAGTAGGTGGCCATTGCAATCAGATCCACCAGATTGACCACGAACGGCACCCCGAGCACCACCGTCGAGTTTCCCATGGTGGTACGGGGATTCGGTAGTGCCGGAGACCACGAAGAATACGAATCCTGCCCGGGCCTGGCGCCCGCCCCGGCGGCTTGGCTCTTCGACATGTCCATACGCTAGCAACCCGCGTGGAGGAGTCAAAGGGGTTGCCGTGAGTACCGGCCCAAGACTGCGCCATGCTGCACGACCGGAGCCGGTGGCGAAACAGCCGGCTCCTCAGTCCGCGGCTGGCATACCGGCTCCGAGTGCCAAGGCAGCCCCGAAAGCTCCGGCGAAGGGGGAAGCACTTTCGGACCAGCGTCCGGCTGCGCCGAAGTCAGCACCTCCGGCTCCGAGGCCTCGGGCGGCACCGCAGGTCACGGCCCCGCTCAAGCCGAAGCTTCGCCCGAAGGTCGCATATGCCCCGAATCGCTGACCGCGCATTTGCGGAGCTGATGACAAAGGCCCCTGATTACGAGTCAACGACTTGTAATCAGGGGCCCTTGTTCTTTACAACGGCTCGAGACAACTATGGATCGGTGCCTATATTTTTAGTCAGGCAGCAAGAACAGAATCAGCCTGGCAGGAGAAACCTCGTCGGTTATTCAGCTCACACCATTTCTGTATTTCCTGGAACCAGTGGGTGCCGCTCAATGCCGCGCATGTAACAGCGAGAATAAACGCTTTGTGAAGAGAATCTCCACTGATAGATATATTTATTCGTTTTAAAATTCTGGCAAGTGCTGAAAATAGGTCATGGTCACCAATCGGTTCTATTTGTAGCTGTAAAACTTCGGCGTGAACGGAAATGGATTCACTGATCAACTCGTCTAGATCTTCTGGCCTGCACTCATTGCGTACAAAAATTGTGTTAGCTATAACCTCTACTTTAAATTCATGTTCTTTCAGGCCGCCGAACGAGAAGCGCGTGAAGTCCAGAGCTAGGCTGCGCCGGGCGTTAACGATACGAACGGCGGCTAGGGCCGTAGCCAACGAAATCGCGTCCGATTCAATCACGCTCGAATGCGGGATCGGTTTCACATTGTCCGGGCGCCTACGAGCCGAATCGGAAAATACGTCAATTACTCGTTGGAGTATTAGTGGTTCGCTTGCGGAGATGTCCAAAAAGATGTCGTGCCTCGTGCTGGCTAGAACGTTGTCCTGATGCGTGCCGACAGTGGTGCGAAAATCGTCATAGTCGCGGTCGACAAGGAACCGAACACCTTTGATATTTCGCTCACTCGCGAGGCGTGCCGCTCTAAGCACTTGTTCTCGCCCACCGGTACCTGAGAGTAGGTTGAGATCTGGTGAGCAGTGGTCCTTCAATGCAAGATGATCGTCGGGACCTTCCACGACGAGCAGTAGTGAACTGCTCTCCTGGATGTATAACGCTACAGTCGCAAATAAGGTGTTTTCATTCAAGAACTCCTTCACTAGAACGCTACCTCATGAGGTCCGAGGCGAATCGCACGATCCCAGTCACCGTTAATAATCTGCGGTGAGTGTGTAGCCACCACGAAACGGAACCCAGCCAGTTCAGCAATCCGTTTTACATCTGGAATAAACGCCATCTGCCACGCCACGTGGAGTGAAATCTCAGGCTCGTCGATGAGTACCACTGCTCCTCTCGGGACGTTGAACAGCAAATCAATCATCAGGATGATGACGTGTTGTTCGCCCGAAGAAAGGGAATCTAAGGTAATGGGCCTACCTGTGAGTGAATGTTCAACCGACAATCCTTCGCCGTCAGTTACCCGCAATTCCTTGTTGAGGAGACGATCATTAATTATGTGCTCAAGCAATTCTATTTTCTTTAGGAGAGCCTCGAAAGGTTCAAGTTTCTCGTCCGCGTCATCCAAGTAGAGATTCAGTAGCCTAAGTGCCCATCCTTCGATGTCACCGTCAGGAAGGGAAAGTTCGTCATCCAGAGAAACCGATGCCACCCGCCCAAGGCGGCTTCTGAAATCATTTTGTGCGTCGTATCGTTCGCGAATAAGATCCGGATCAATGTCGGCTTGCAACCTGTTGGAAGTGGCCCTAAGCATGCGGTTGGGGAATGTGCGGTCAAGACGCTGTGTAATTCGAGAATGCTCTGTCTGCGCTCCGTTCACGAGAGCGCGGATTTTCTCTGCCTGCTCAGTTATTCGAGATTGTGACCGCGTGGAAGTCCTGTTGGAGCCGAAACGAGTTGTCCCAGGTTTAGGGCGCATCTGCTCAATTCGGAGTCGCTGCGTTTCAATTAGGAAGCTCGGCACCAATTTCACGAAGTCCTGAATCGATTGCGGTGCGACCCCCCGCTTTTGCGTCCGCTTGGTGTTCCGGAGTTCATAGCGCGCCCGCAAATCGTCTACGTGGACAATCTCCCCATCGGACGGGTCCTGCCACATTAAGTCGGAAACTTGTTCGTAAGGAAGGTGTTTGCGGATTACTTCGGCGAAATCATCGTCAGTGTAGTTCCACGAAATGATCTTCTGTCTCGGTCGCTTGAGCGTGAAACGAACCGATGAAGCGGGGGCCGCAATCGCGTCAAGTCCTTCATCCTCGACTGAGTCTCGGACTACGGACAGCTCTGAAGCATCGGAGTACGTTAGTACTGCGGATGCAAACGGAAGGTTTGACAACGTGAATCCTTGCAAGCGCGATAAGGCGTCAACGATCTCAAGGAATTTGGTCTTGCCGACTCCATTTGGTCCGTAGATGATTGCGAACTCATCGGATGACCTGATGGAAAAAGAATGATCGTATTCGCCTAGCACGCGAGATGCTGATGCGCTCACTAGCATCAATGTAGATTGGTCCATTTGGCTCATTCTGCCAGAGGGCTGAGTAAGCGGGAGATTCGTAGCGGCAATTACGACTCCGGTGAGTCGTTATTTGTTTGTGGTGTCCCTATCAGCGTTCTTGAATGCACCGCGTTGCACACGCTCCTGAGCCATAATGGCTGTGGACCCGCCAGTGGTTCAGTGACCTCCATAGTCGAGCACATGGTATGCAATCCAGGTATCCAGGACTTGTTTCTTGGCGCGGCGAATTATCTATCAACGGTGAGCACGCTCGAGATGAATGCTGCCGCTGAGCACGTGATGCAATTAGCGTGCCGGGAAGTCTGTCCAGTTGAGAATGTTCCGGCTCCGCCCTACCAGCCTGCTGTAGCGGTAATGAAAGATACGCACTGACTCCGACTCGTGGTGCAATGTGGCCGGAGATTGACGTTTATGAAGGTCCACACACTCAACATTCGAACGGGGAGCTGAACTTTTCCACATTCCGAAGGCATGACGCTCCTCCGAGCGGATAGGACCCGAGCAGTGACTATCGAGTTTAGTGAATTTGGTGAAGCAGACATCGCAGAGATCAGCGGGCAACGAACCAAGTCCGAATTCATACGCGCCGGGTCGGGGTCATGGGCGGTGATTTACGAATACGAAGGTATCGAAGAAAGACATTTCTCGGCCAGAACATTCCCTGTGTAGGCACCTCCTGCATTGAGGCCGAATTTCCTGAACGCAGGTGGGTGGGATGCTACTACCGGTCTGGCCAGCCCGGCACCATCACTACCTATGGCGAGACAAAGTCGAGTTCTTACCTGCCCTTTGGCAACGACCAAGGTGTGGAACCTCTCGTGATTGTGACTGACTCTGCGAGAACGCGAAAATCTGAGATGTTGATCAATGAACTTAATTCAAAACTAGCTGATAAACACGCCCCATGCTGGATCGAGGCCTGCTGTTTGATGAGCACCGACGCGAGGAACAGCACGGCGGCTGCGAGCAGGAACTTGAATGAAGCCGTGCGGAAGCGAACGCTGAGCTTGCCCCGGATCGAATCGTTGAAGGGCGACTTTGCCTCACCCAAGCGAGGCGACGGCTGAAGTCAATGGATGCGCACCCCGCCGGCGCCGGGGCCCGCCCTCACGCCCTTGCACGGCGGTGGCGACGCACGCCGCTCCAAGCGGCGAAGGCCATGGCCAGGGCTGCCGCGGCGCTGGAGGACGCGACGACGCTTTCCAACCACGGGGTCGTGTCGTGTGAGACGAAGCCGGCGATCATGGGCGCGATGGTGAAATTGGAGATGGCGGAGCCCGGAAGGGTGGTTCCCAACAGGAACAGGCACGCGGCCACGGCACCGCGTGACATCCCCATCCATAGCCACGCCAGGGCCGCCAGGGATTCGAAACCGCCCCAGACCATGAACGCCACCAATCCCTGCGAATCTTGCATTGTGGAGGGAACACCGCTGATCCTCGAGACCAGGGCATGGGTCCCCACGGTAAAAAACGACGCGGCAACCAGGATGGCGAACACTGTCTCGGAGATGACGCCGATCCTGTTCGGTGCCACGCGCGGCACGGCCAACACGCCCAGCGCCATGGCCAGGATTCCAACGGCCTGGACCATGGTGCCCGCCCCGAAGAGCTGGGCCGCGGTCCCGATGGGTTCCCAGGGGTCGGAAGGGAAGATGTAGTCCAAGAGGTGGTCTTCGACCGAGGGTTCGTGGCCCGGGCGCTGGCCCCTGAGCACGACCCAGCGCTGGATGGAGGCCAGGTGCTGCAGGAGAGCCGAGGCCAGAAAGAGCACAGCGGCTGCGAGGAACCAAGCGACCGCGGCCTTGGGGAGGCGGGCAGCCAGCTGGTGCTGACCGGTTTCGTTGATGGCCGACATGGCCTCACAGTAGCCTCGGTACGCGGTAAGTCAATGGCGGCTCGTCCGGCCGCAGGATATCCTTCCGGGCCGGCGCATCGAGGCGTCACACACTCGGCGCTGCTGCCGCTGCCTCGGCCCTACAGCGTGCAATTGGTGTCCCAGCCGGCCGGGCCGTTTCCGCCCGCAGGGTACTCGTCCAGCGGCACCGCGTCGTCGGCCCAGGCCGTGAGGATCGGGTCCACGATCCGCCAGCATTCCTCCGCGGTGTCCCCGCGCACCGACAGCGTCGGGTCACCGGAGAGCACGCCCAGGAGCACTTCGCCGTATGGGAGCAGGTCCGGGGAGTTCAGTTCCGCGGCCAGCGTGACGCGGTCCAGGGTGTAGAGGTCGCCCGGGCCGTTGACGTCCAGGTCAAGGGAGAGGGTGTCGGGGCCGAAGCCGATCCGCAGCTTCGTGGGCTTGTCGGTGCCCTTGAATCCGGTGGGCAGGTGGGAGACCGGGCGGAAGGTGATGATCGCTTCCTTGCGCGCGGTGCCCAGCGCCTTGCCGGCGCGCAGGATGAACGGGACTCCGGCCCAGCGAGAGTTGTTGATGTGCAGCGTGACCTCGGCCAGCGTCTCGGTCTGCAGCGCCGGTTCCACGCCCTTCTCGGACGCGTAGTCCGGTACCGGTCTTCCCTTGGAGGTGCCGGCGGTGTAGCGGGCCCGGCGCGTGGACTCGGCCGCGGTCCCGGCCAGGGCGGTGGCGCGGATCACGGAGCCCAGGTGGTCGCGCACGTCGCGTTCCTTCAGCGTCGCCGGCGCGTTCATGGTCAGCAGTCCCAGGATCTGGAGCAGGTGCGACTGGATCATGTCGCGCAGGGCGCCGGCGCCGTCGTAGTACCCGGCCCGGTCCTCCAGGGCCAGTTCCTCGTCGTAGAAGATCTCCATCTTCTCCACGTGCTCCGCCGTGAACAGGGGCTCGAGCAGGTGGTTGGCGAAGCGCAGGCCCAGGATGTTGAACACCGTGCCCTTGCCCAGGAAGTGGTCGACCCGGTGGATGTTTTCCTCCGGGACCAGGCGGATCAGCGTGCGGTTCAGTTCCTGCGCGGACTGCTGGTTGGAGCCGAAGGGCTTTTCCATGACCAGCAGCGTGGTTTCGGGCAGCTCGCCGGGTTCCAGGACCTCGCAGGCCTTCTGGCTCACGGCGGGGGGAAGCGCGAAGTAAAGCGCCACCGGGCCCTGAAGGGATTCCACCAGCGAGGCCAGTTCGCCGGGCTTTGTGACGTCGAGTTCGGCAAAGCGGGTGTCGGCGGCGATCTTGTCCAGCTCCAGGCTGCCGGCCTCGGTGGCATGCTGCTTTGCGGTTTCGCAGACTTCGTTGACGCGCTGCTGCCATTGCTCCTGCGAATAGCCCGGGCCCCCGGCCCCGGCCAGCTTGAGCCCGGAGGCGCGGCCCGAGCCGATAAGCCTGGCCAGGCCCGGAAGCAACAGCCTTCCGGTCAGGTCCCCGGAGGCTCCAAGGATCAATAATGTGGTTACGTGGGTGCCGGTCTGTCCGCTTGAATCTTGGTTCACATACCCAAGCCTGCCACGTGTTGAGAAATAGGGGGCGTGTTGTTGGTAATCTTGGATGTTGAGTCCAGCGGGTTAGACCGCGCCTGAATCCCACAACGAAAGAAGTGCACGGCACGTGTTCAATTCACTCTCCGACCGCCTGACATCCACCTTCAAGAACCTCCGCGGCAAGGGACGGCTTACCGAGGCCGATATCGACGGCACCGTACGTGAGATCCGCCGTGCCCTGCTCGACGCCGACGTCGCCGTCACCGTGGTCCGCGCCTTCGTGGCGCACGTCAAGGAACGCGCCCTGGGCGAAGAGGTCTCGGCCTCGCTGAACCCGGGCCAGCAGATCGTCAAGATCGTCAACGAGGAACTCGTGGGCATCCTGGGCGGGGAGACCCGCCGGCTGAACCTGGCCAAGGTCGCCCCGACCGTCATCATGCTCGCGGGCCTGCAGGGTGCGGGCAAGACCACCCTGGCCGGCAAGCTAGCCAAGCACCTCAAGGCCCAGGGCCACACCCCGCTGCTGGTCGCGTGCGACCTCCAGCGCCCCAACGCCGTCAAGCAGCTCCAGGTCAACGGCGAACGCGCCGGCGTGCCGGTGTACGCGCCGCACCCGGGCGTCTCCTCCGAGTTCGAGTCCGCCACCGGCGATCCGGTCGCGGTCGCCCGCGACGGCGTCGCCGAGGCGAAGACCAAGCTCCACGACGTGGTCATCGTCGACACCGCCGGACGCCTGGGCATCGACGCCGAAATGATGCAGCAGGCCGCGGACATCCGCGCCGCCATCAACCCGGACGAGGTCCTCTTCGTCATCGACGCCATGATCGGCCAGGACGCGGTCAACACCGCCCAGGCGTTCAACGACGGCGTCGGCGTCACCGGCGTGGTGCTCACCAAGCTCGACGGCGATGCCCGCGGCGGCGCCGCCCTGTCGGTGGCCTCGGTGACCGGCAAGCCGGTCATGTACGCCTCCACCGGCGAGAACCTCGATGACTTCGAGATCTTCCACCCGGACCGCATGGCCTCCCGGATCCTGGACATGGGCGACATCCTCACCCTGATCGAGCAGGCCGAGCAGAACTGGGACAAGGGCGAAGCCGAGCGCATGGCGAAGAAGTTCGCCGACCGCGAGGACTTCACGCTCGATGACTTCCTGGCCCAGATGGCCCAGATCCGCAAGATGGGATCGATGAAGAAGATCCTGGGCATGATGCCCGGGTCGCAGATCTCCCGCCAGCAGCTCGAGCAGTTCGACGAGTCGCAGATGGACCGCATCGAGGCCATCGTCCGCTCGATGACCCCGCACGAGCGCGTGGCCCCGAAGATCATCAACGGCTCGCGCCGCGCCCGCATCGCCAAGGGCTCGGGCGTGCACGTCTCCGAGGTCAACTCGATGCTCGAGCGCTTCGGCGAGGCGCAGAAGATGATGAAGAAGCTGGCCTCCGGCGGTGCCATCCCGGGCATGCCGGGCGGCCGCGGCGGCGCCAAGAAGGGTGCCAAGGGCGGGAAAAAGAAGCCGGCGAAGTTCGGCAACCCGGCCAAGGCCGCGCAGCTTGCCGCCGCCGAGGCCAACAAGGTCAAGACCCCGTCCGGTGCCGCCTTCGGCGCCGGGAACAAGGACTTCGACCCCTCGGAACTGAACCTGCCGAAGGGGTTTGAGAAGTTCCTTGGCAAGTAGCCCCCAGGTGCCGGAAGGAGGCGTGACGCCCGAGTGGCTGATCGCCTCCATGGCACTGATCTTCGATGAGCCCTCCGGCATCCAGGCCCACCGGCGCATCAAGGACACCCTGCGTGCCCGCCAGAGCATCTCCCTGCTGGCCGAACCCGTCTCCTGGGGCGAGCTCTCGGTCATCGAGATGGTGGTGGCGGTCAACCCCGAAGGATTCATCGTCATGGCCGACGAATCCGGGGAGATCGCGTTCGGGCAGCAGATCGAGGGATTTGCCATTGCGCTGAAGCGGGGGACCGGCGCCCGCTGGGCCGACTTCGACGGGGTGGATGCCGAGAGCGGGGAACCGGTCGGCGACGAGGCGCTCGAGCACCCCACCGGCGGGCGCTCGGTGCTGCTGGGTTCCTTCAAGGAATCGGAGGTGGCGCTCTTCGCCGGGGCCACCAAGACCGCCTGGCACCACTTCTCCACCGAACACGGGGACGTGGCGGTGCACGAGGGCTACATGCCCGAGATCATGCTCTCGAAGTCCAGCTTCCCTGCGATCATGCTCTCCCGGCTCGGCCCGCGCTTTTCCATGGTCTTCTGGTTCGAGGGCCAAAGCCGCAAGCTCCACGGCTACCCGGGCTTCGGGCACGGCTGGTCGGTGGCCGCCCAGCCCGTGCTGGACACCGTGCCCGGCACCAGGGCGGACGAGGTCGCCGCATTCCTCACCCGCGAATGGCTGGCACCGGACCTGGAATCCATCGCCGAGCTGTCCACCTACGGCATCGGCCAGGACGTGATCACCCAGCTCAACGAGGCGCTTGCCGGCAGCGGATCGGTCGACAAGCTGCGCACGGTGCTGGAAATCTTTGGCCGCTCCTCCTCCCTGGCCGACTACGTCGAGGAAGGACCGCTGCCTCAGACGGCAAGGTTGGTCGAGCCCCGGGGAATCGGCGGCACGATCGTCAGCGGCATGCGCGCCGACGCCCGCGCGGCCAAGGGCATCCGCAAGTTCTTCAACGTCCTTTCCTGGCGACCGCGCACTCAAGTGATCTGGGGCGTGGCCGAGGCCCTGGTCGCCGTTGCATTGGTGGTGCTGACCGATTGGCGCCAGCCGTGGTGGCCCTTCTGGGCCGTGGCGGTCATCGCGGCGTTCTGGGGCATCGACGCGTTGACGAACATCGGCGTCGGCGCCTGGCGGATGGCCAGGGCGCGCCGTTCGGGTCGATAGCCCGGTACGTGTCGCCGGAGTTCCTCCACGGCCATTGCGGTTGTGGGCCGGGTAGGCGCATCCCTTAGCCTCGTTTCGCCGCGGGCCTCCCGGAACCCGGGCCGCGAAGTGCGGCAGGTGTCGGGTGCTCGGCCGCGGCGATTTGATTCGCGGGAATTCCGTGCTCCACCGCGGTGCGCGTGATGGCGTCCAAGGTCTCCAGGCGCTGTTTGAGCAGCAGCCGGGCGGCTTCCACGTCCTCGGTCGCTGCGCGAATCAAGTCCAGCTGATGTTCGTCATGTCCGATGCTGTGCCGTGCCATTTTGGTCCTGGACTCCTGTCGATTCGATTACTCCGGGTGGGCATGCTCGTGCGTGGCCCATGGTTCCGGTACGCTGCCTGCTGCGGCCGGCGGGTGTTCATCGCCGGTTGACCGTGCCCGGCCCCCTGGTTCACCGGCGGGTACCTCTTGTGCCGGAAGCCGCTTCGATGGGACATGCTGCCCCTCGGCAATCGATGTTGTGCGGGGATGTCTTCGCGCTTACCCAAAGTCAAGCATCACCAGGCGGGCGTATCAAGGACTTGCGCGCCGTTTGCCGCGAGGGTTCCGCCAGGTTCAGGGGGCCGAGTCCCTTCCGCCCGCCGGGTCCGTCGTTCAGCTAGGCGCCCTTGGCGGATTTGGCCTTCGTTGCCGTGGGTGTTGCCGCGGCCTTGGCGGTGGCCTTCTTCTTCGGGGCGGCCTTCTTTTTGGCCGGCGGCTTCGGAGCGGGGGAGCCCGCGGTCTTGGAACCCGCAGCCGTGCCGCCGGTTTCCTTGGGCTTGGCCTTGCGGGCAATGCTGCGCTTGAGCGCCTCCATCAGGTCGATCACGTCCCCGGTGTCGGCCGCCTCGGCCACCGTGTCAGTCGCCCCGAAGGTCGCCTCGGTGTCCAGCGAGTCGCCCTTCTCGAGCTTCGCGTCGATCAGCGTGCGCAGCTGGACCTGGTAGTCGTCCTCGAATTCGGCCGGGGTGAAATCGGTGCTGAATTGCTGGACGAGGGCCGCGGACATCTTCATTTCCTGCGCAGAGATCTTGCTGGTGGCCGCGGCCTCGGGGAATTCCGCCTCGCGGACTTCGTCGGCCCACAGCAGCCCCTGCAGCACCAGCACGTCCCCGCGGACCCGCATGGCGCCCAGCCGGGTCTTCTGCCGCAGCGCGAACTTCACCACGGCGGTCAACTCCGTCTCCTGAAGGGTGCGGCGCAGCAGCGTGTAGGCCTTGGGGGACTTTGAATCGGGGACCAGGTAGTAGCTGCGCTCCAGCATGATGGGATCGATCTGGTCGCTCGGGACAAATTGCACCACCTCGATCTCCCGGCTCTGTTCGGCCGGAAGCGACCCCATGTCCGCGTCGGTGAGCACCACGGTACGCTCGCCGTCGTCAAAGGCCTTGTCGATGTGCTCGTAGGCGATTTTCTTCCCGCAGACCTCGCAGTGGCGCTGGTAGCGGATCCGGCCGCCGTCGGCGTCGTGCACCTGGTGCAGCCCGACGTCGTGGTCCTGGGTGGCGCCGTAGACCTTGACCGGAACATTGACCAGTCCGAACGCGATGGACCCGGTCCAGATAGCTCTCATGGTTCCAGTGAAGCACCGCGAGCGGCCGCTGGCCAGAGGATGCGCAGGGCCCCGGGATCACGCCTCGTGGTGGTCAGCCGGCTTCAGGTCGCTGGTCGCCGGGCCCTCGATCACGGTGCCGGCGGGCGTGAAGCGCGAGCCGTGCAGCGGGCAGTCCCAGGATCGTTCCTCGTCGTTCCAGGTGAGGATGCCGCCCAGGTGGGTGCACACCGCCGATACGCGGCAGGTGCGCCCGTTCACGGTTGAGACGGCCACGGGGTGCATGCCCTCGTGGACCACCCTGCCCTCGGGTTCGCCTGCGGCCGGGCCCGGGTGCCCGGTGTCCTCGGGTTCCGTCGCCGGCTCGGTGTCCCGCAGGGCGTGTGCCCAGCCGGTCACCAGGTCCTTGGCCACGTGGACGTTGAACTTCCCGGTCTCGGCCAGTGCCGCGGCGCCGGAGGTCCGGTGGCCAAGCACCGCGCCCCACGGAGTCTCGCCGCCCAGGATCGAGGCGGACAGGCGCAGGGCGGCGGCCACCGCGTTGGCCATTCCCCATTTGTTGTAGCCGGTGGCGACATGGATCCGGCCCCCGCCGCGGGGCATCCGACCCACGAACGGCACCGCATTGACCGAACGGTAGTCCTGGGCCGACCAGGCATGCGTGCGCTCGGCCAGGCCAAAGTGCTCCCTGGCCCAACGGTCCAGTTCCCGGGCGGCTTCGCGCGGGTGCCCCGCTCCGACCCGGTGGCCGTTGCCGCCGACCAGCAGGACCGGGTTTCCCCGGTGGGTTGCCGTGCGCAGGGAACGGGCGGGAGCGTCGATCGAAAGGTACATTCCCTGCGGCAGGGGCGCGGCATCCGGGGCCAGCGTGTAGGCCGCCAGGTAGGACCGCGAGGGCTCCAGCTTGGCAAAGTACCCGCCGCGGTCCAGCACCGGGGTCCCGGTGGCCAGGACCAGCTGGTCGGCGCCCAGCGTTCCCCGGGTCGTGGTGATCTCCAGCGGCGCCGAATGGGTCGACCCCGTCAGGCGTGAATCCTCGTACACCTTGACGCCGCGGTTGCGCAGGTCGGTGCAGAGCGCTGCCAACACGTGAACGGGATCGAACTGGCTCTGGTCGGCAAGGCTGAGCGCGCCGGCGATGGGGTACGGCAGTCCGATGTCCGGATCCTCGAGCATGCGCACGTCAAGGCCCGTCTCGCGGCTTGCCTCCGCCTCCGCTTCGAGCGCCTTGAGGCCTGCGGCGCCCAGGGAATAGGTGAAGGCGTCCTTGGTTTCGTGATGGACCTTGTTTTCGTCCATGTAGTCCCGCAGCCATGACTGGCCTTCCAGGTTCCCCTGCACGTAGGCGTGGGCGACCTCGGCTGGAAAGTTCTTGCGGATCTCCTGCAGGGTGGTGCCCTGCAGGAGGCTGAGCTTTGCGGTGGTGTGCCCGGTGGTCCCGGCACCGATGAACCGCGATTCGAGCACCGCGACGCGCAGGCCGGCACGACTCAGCAGCAGGGCGCTGACCAATCCCGTCAGGCCGGCACCCGCCACCACGACGTCGAAGTGACCGCCCGCGACAAATGGATCGGTTTCGATCGCTGGCCGGGGGTCCAACCACATCGAATCCATGACTTGCTCCTTGGAGTTTGCTGGTCGGCCCTTTGGTTGGCCGCTTCATGGGGGCGCCGTTCGCCGCCGAGTCTACGGGACCCTTGCCGGCATGGAAACGGTCGCGATACCGTCATTGGGCCGCTGCAAGCAGCACAACGTGCACCGATGCCGCTACCGATCGGATCTTCCGCGGACCTGCGGATCGTTCGACCGGAGGCAGGACTACCGAAACCGGAGGCCTGATAGACCCAATTGTCCAGGAATACGGCCCAGGAAGAGGCGAAGCATAGGCGCCAGTCCCTCCCGAAGTGACGACCTTTATGGGGGTGACCCAACGGATCAAGTGGTGTATGCCTAGCAGCACAACAGTGATGATGGCCAAGAGCGAATACTCGATGCCGCACCGGCCATTAGAGAGGATCGAGCCGTGTGCCGCCATGGCTCAATCCCCGCCAATAGGTAGAGAAAATCTTGTCAAAAAATGGCACGAGTAGCGTCCTCTGCGGGATGCGCTGGATTCATGTGAACCATGGGTAAATAGGTCGGCGTTCATGGAACCTCGGGCGTCTGCCGGCAGCCTCCGTAAAATCAGGTCACAATCTCCACGAACCATCCTGCGACAGTTGCCCGACTGGGCCTTGTCGATCGACCTTAGTGGCCTCCTTCCATGGCTGGAAGGATATTGCATCGAGTGCCGGTCGTCTCTCGCATTCGGCGCGAAAGAGAGCCAAGAGACCCTAAGTGGACGCCTGCGTTTCTCATGACACGGTTCGGAATACCATTGGATTCCGCCCCTCATCACACACGATGCGCGGTATTACATAAATCGAGGAACTTACGGCGTGGCGTTAGAAAAGGCTTGCGGCGGCGTTACTGGGTCGTTACATTGGGTCTTGTCATCCCGCTAGAACAGGGGTCGAAGATCCAAAGGAGAAGAATCATGTCAGATGAATACAACTCCGAACAGTTCGGAAACCAAAACGAAAACGAGGAGCAGAACCTGACGGGCGGGGAAGCCAATTCAGGCAACTTCGGCAACGACCAGAGCTCCGGTGATTCTTCGGAAGGCCAGTACGGCAACTCCGGTGGCAGCGATGAGCAGTCCGGTGGCTTTGGCAGTGACCAGGGCTCGAGCGGTTCTTCCGAGGGCCAGTACGGCAGTGACCAGGGTTCGAGCGGTTCTTCCGAGGGCCAGTACGGCAGTGACCAGGGTTCGAGCGGTTCTTCCGAGGGCCAGTACGGCAGTGACCAGGGTTCGAGCGGTTCTTCCGAGGGCCAGTACGGCAGCTCCAGTGGCAGCGACGAGCAGTCGGGCGGCTTCGGCAGCGACCAGGGCTCGAGCGATTCCTCGGAGGGTCAGTACGGCAACTCCGGTGGCAGCGACGAGCAGTCGGGCGGCTTTGGCAGCGACCAGAACTCCGATGAGACCGAGTCGGGCCAGTACGGCAACTCCGGTGGCAGCGACGAGCAGTCAGAGTTTGGCGGAGAATCCCAGCAGGGTGGCTTCGGTAGCGACGATCGCTAGAAACCATGCCAAGCGGCGGCTTCTACCAAGTGGTTGAAGCGCGGTCCGTTTGAGCGAGCGGTGACAGTCGTAGCAAATGAAAGCAAATGGGTGCGGATTCCATATCGGGATCCGCGCCCATTTTCGTCTCCGGGTACTCGCATCATTCGGTGTTGACCTTGGGTCGGGCCATCCGGAGAGCGGTGCCAGCGGCAGGGGTGCCGGAAACCGGGATGGCCTGCTTAATGGAGGTGGGAAGATTCTTCCGACCGATACTTGGAAGTCCCCGGCTAGGACTTGTAGACCTCATTGACCTCTTGGCTTCCGGTATTGCGTCGCTTTCGCCCGGGCTGCAATCGACGGACCATTCCAACGGCACCAAGCACCTTGCCGCCAGAGTGACTTTGCTTGAACCAGTGCCTTCATGACCCTCGTGGTCCCGCGATTGGAGGGCGTGCGCGGGCGGTGGCACTGCTCCCGAGCTTTGCCGGTGGTTGTTCCCTTGATCCGCTGTTCGGTATCGCGCAGAAAAGCGCATTGCCCGGGCAACGAAGGAATCGTTGCCCGGGCAATGCGCGGCGGTGGTGTAACGCGTTCGCTGATCTAGACGGCCGCGCCCTCGAGGACGGGCCGACCCTCGGTGGAGCGCAGGTTTCCCGAGTTGACCATCAGTCCCATCATGTCGAAGACCACGGTGGCCGCGGCCAGGGAAGTGATGTCGGCGTGGTCGTAGGCCGGGGCCACCTCCACCACGTCGGCTCCGACGATGTTGATGCCGTTGAGCCCGCGTAGGAGGCGCAGCAGTTCGCGGGAATGCAGGCCACCCATTTCAGGGGTGCCGGTGCCCGGTGCGAAGGCCGGATCCAGCACATCGATGTCCACCGACAGGTAGACCGGGGTGTCGCCCAGGCGTTCGCGCACCTTCGCGATCGCCGCCTGGACGCCGATCTCGTCGATGTCCGTGGAGCGGATGATCTGGAAGCCGAACTCGTGGTCGCGCAGGAAGTCGTCCTGGTCGTACACCGGGCCGCGGATGCCCACGTGCATGGACTTGTCCTCGATCAGCAGGCCCTCCTCGAAGGCCCTGCGGAACATGGTCCCGTGGGTGATCGGCTCGTCGAAGTAGGTGTCCCAGGTGTCCAGGTGCGCGTCGAAGTGCAATAGCGCCACCGGCCCGTGGACCTTGTTGACCGCCCGCAGCATCGGCAGGGCAATGGTGTGGTCACCGCCGATGGCGATGACGCGCTTGTCCTTGGCCAGCAGCGGCAGCGCCTGCTCCTCGATCTGGTCCACGGCCTTGGTGATGTCGTACGGGGTGCAGGCCACGTCGCCGGCGTCGACCACCTGGACGGCCTCAACGGGAGTGACGTCGAGCTCGACGTGGTAGCCGGGGCGCAGCAGGCGGGAGGCCTCGCGGACCGCCGCCGGGCCGAAGCGGGCACCGGGGCGGAAGGACGTGCCGCCGTCGAAGGGGACGCCGAGCACCGCGATGTCGTAGTCGGGGACGGCATCGATCTGCGGGAGGCGGGCGAAAGTGCCGAGCCCGGCAAAGCGGGGGACCTTCGTGGCTTCAACGGGGCCAATGGGCTGGTGCTTGCTCATACGTGGGTTCCTTTGACGGTGATTTCTTCGGTAGTGCGGTTGGTCTTGGTGTGCTTCTTGTTGTCGTCCCCGGAGATCTCGGCCAGCGAACGGTTGGCGGTCTCGGGGGCCAGGATGAAGGTCGCAACCAGCCCGACCAGGGAGATCCCGGCACCGATCAGCAGGGCACCGGAAGCGCCGAAGCTGATGATGGCCACCGGCATGAGGTAGGTGCTGGCCGCCGAGCCGACCCGGCTGATCGCGGTGCCGAAGCCGACGGCGGTGGCGCGGATCTCGGTGGGGAACAGCTCGTTGGGGTAGACGACCTCCAGGAAGCTGGAGGCGCCGGAGGCCAGGGCGAAGATGGCCAGGGCCGTGAACAGGCTCTTGGGGCCGACGCCCGGGATGAAGGCGGGGGCGGCCAGGGCCACGACGATGATGCCGAAGGTCCACAGCAACAGCTTGCGCCGACCGATGCGCTCGACCAGCCACAGGCCCGGGATGCCGCCGACCACAAAGAGCAGCGAGATCAGCAGGGAGCCGCCGTAGAGGTTGGCGTCCCCGTCCATTCCGAAGGAGGAGAGAAGTTCGGGGGCGAAGGTGTAGACGGCGAAGAGCGGGATCACCTGGGCGGTCCAGAAGATGGAGACAAAGAGCGTGCGCCGCCAGAACTTCTTGTTGAAGATGTCGGTGAAGGTCGCTGCGCGCTTGCCGCTGTCCTCGTCCTCGCCCAGGGAATCAATGTCGTAGTCGTTGCCGTAGACCTTCTTGATCACGGTGCGTGCCTCGTCGACCCGGCCGCGGGAAAGCAGCCAGCGTGGGGACTCCGGGGTGCCCAGGCGGAAGAGCAGGGTGATGATGGCAAAGATGGCCGGGCTGGCGAGCATCCAGCGCCAGGCGTCCGGCCCCACGCCGCGCATGGCGAATCCGACGGCAAAGGCCGCCGCCGCACCCACGGCCCAGACCACGAAGGTGGCTCCGAGCAGGCGGCCGCGGTGCTTGCGGGGGAGGAACTCGGCCAGGAGCGAGGTTGCGATCGGGTAGTCGGCACCGATTGCAACGCCCAGCAGGAAGCGCCAGAGGACCAGCTGCCAGATGTCGGTGGAAAAGGCACTGAGGATGGAAAAGACCGCCAGGGCGATCAAGTCCAGGATGTACATGGTGTGGCGGCCGACCTTGTCGGTCACCCAGCCGAAGACACCGCCGCCAAAGAAGATGCCGACCAGGCTGGCTGCGCCAACCATGCCGATTTCCTTCGGTCCCAGGTCCAGGGCCGGCGTCATGGTGATCAGGGCGATGCCAATGATGGACAGCGCGTAGCCGTCAATGAAGGGGCCGCCTGAGGAAAAGATGGTCAGCTTTTTGTGGAACCGGGTTAATGGCGCATCGTCAATGAGGCGAACGGAGGTGCTCATTGCGGGCTCTTTTCTCTCTGGGTGCCGGGAAATCCGGGCTGGCTTTTGATGTAATTCAATCATTCGTGAGCGGAGTCACTTCGACAATCGACAAGTGTCAACTATTGCAGACACACACTAGACATTTGTTTGAACGACAGCGTTTGATTGGGTGGGCCCGCCGAAACCGTTGGGGGCTTGGAAGGCAGATGAAGGGAACGCGCGATGGCCATGAGTGTCAAGGAGCTGTTGGACGAGCCGCAGCTGGGTCTCCAATTGGTGGCCGGGGGCCGGGGGCTGGGGCATGCCATCACGTGGTCGCACACCTCGGACCTGCCGAATCTCTGGGAATGGGTTTCGCCGGGCGTCCTGCTGATGACCAACGGCCTCTCGATTCCCGCCGAACCCGACGCGCAGGTCCAGCTGGCCGCGTCCCTGGTGGATGCCGGTGCAGTGGCGCTGGCAGTGGGCGAAAAGATGCATTCCCCGGATTTCTCCGACGAATTCCTTGCCGCCTGCGACAACCTTCCACTGCCGTTGGTCTCCGTTCCGTACCCCTTGCCCTTCATGGCAATTTCCCGGTCGATTGCCGAGGCGAGCCTGCTCGAGGAATCGCGCCGGATCAAGCAGACTGCACGCATCTACGACCTGTTGCGCAAGGCCACCACTCCGGGGGAGACCTGGTCCCAGCTGCTGAGTGGGATCGGCGAGGAAATCCGCGCGCGGCTCTTCGTGGTGGATGACCGCTGCCTGCATCCGTGGCAGCCGGGCGATGCTTCCCTGCCCGCGGACGTGTTGGAACGGGTGCGGCGGATTAGCTCCGAATCCACCGCGGAGACCCGGCACTTCCTCTGGAGCTCCGACGGCGGGGACACCATGTTGGCCATGGAGATCCCCACTCATCCCCACGCGCTGCTCGTTGTGTTGCCCGAGGGCCAGGCGCGGCCGGACGGGGTGGTTTTGCTTCACACGGCCACGGTGTTGGGGCTCGGGCTTTCGCGCTCGGCGTTGTCCATGGAAAGCCGTTACCGCTCGGGCGGGGAATTCCTGTTGCAGTCCTTTGCGGGCCGCGTCGGTGCAGCCGAGGCAGCCCGCCGCCTCGAAGATTTCGGGCTGCCGGCCGGCGACATGCGCTTGGTCTCCGTCCCTGCCCAGGCCGAGGCGGGTTTGCCACAGGTCCACCGGTCGCTATGGCGCCACGGGGTCAACAGTGTCTGCGTGATGGGGGAGGGGAAGCTTCATTTGCTCGTCTCCGAACATTGCCCGGAGCAGCTGTTGTCGCATATCTTCGACGCCAAGCTGCCGATCGGGCTAAGCACCCCGGTCGGTGTTGATGAGATCCAGCGCGGGCTGCGCGAGTCCCTGTGGGCTTTGGGCCAGGCCATTGCCCAGGGCGTGCGGCTGGTCGGGTACTCCGAAGATGCCCCGTGGTTCGGGATGGCTGGGCACCGTGACGGCGCGGCACTGGTGCAGCGGCTCCTTGGACCGGTGATCGAGCACGACAGGGCCAACCGGACCGAGTTCATGCTCACCCTGCGGAGCTACCTGGAAAACCAGCGTTCGGCGCAGAAGGTCGCTGCGTTGCTCTTCGTGCACCGGCAAACCATCATTTACCGCATCCGCAAAATCTGTGAACTCACCGGGCTGGACCTGGCCGAAACCTCATCGGTCGCCCAGCTGTGGCTGGCATTCCAGGTCCACGAGGCCATGGGGTCTGCGGATCGTCCGTGAGCGGGTTCCGACTTCGGTCTGAGCCGTGGAATAGCTCCCGCCGTCAGGCGGGGCGTCGACGGCAGAGATTGACCAGGCCGGGGTGCACTACGAGCGTGCCCTTCTAAAGAGGCAGTTTGGACTAAACCGAAATTGACCCACGGCCGAGGTCTTGGTGGCAGCAATTCCGTAAATACCGCTGCCAACATCGGAGTTCCAAGAGCGAGGACTTCCCGCCAAGCAGATGAGTACGATTGCGGGCCGCTCATGCGAGGTGGAGACCGATAGCACGCGGGACGGATTTCCTGGGTGCCTTTGTACGCTGGGTTCCGGCCTACCTTCAAGGTGACGAGCGGAACACCTTCAATAGTTGTAGCTTCAAGTAAGTCGTGCAATACTTGAACCAAGAACAATCCGCAGCCGCATTCCAAGGAGTCACCACCATGGGCGTCACCACCCAAGATCAACTGTCCGCAGACCTGGCCATGGGCACCGTCATGCTCAAGGTCGGGGACATGAAGAAGATGAGCGACTACTACCAAAAGGCCCTCGGCCTTGAGGTCCTCTCCGAGAGTGCGACCGGCACCGGCCTGGGGCGTCGCGGTCTCGAGCTTGTCCACCTCTCCGACGGCAAGGGCCTGAACCTGCCAAGCCGCGGCGAGGCCGGACTCTTCCACACCGCTCTGCTCTTCGACACGCAGTCCGACCTGGCCGCCACCGTGCTCTCGGCCGCCCAGTATGACGGCTCGCTGTTCACCGGCAGCTCCGACCACCTGGTCTCCGAGGCTTTCTACTTCAACGACCCCGAGGGCAACGGCATCGAGCTCTACTTCGACCGCCCGCGCGACACCTGGACCTGGAACGGCGACACCGTGGCCATGGACACGATCTACCTCGACCCGAACGTCTACCTCAACAAGCACGTCAACGAGGCTGCCCTCACCGGATTGACTGCGGCAAACGCCGGCATCGGACACGTGCACCTGCAGGTCGGCGACGTCGCCACCGCCGAGAAGTTTTACGTCGACACCCTGGGCTTCGCCAAGACCACCAGCTTCCATGGCCAGGCGCTCTTCGTCTCGGCCGGCGGCTACCACCACCACATGGCCATGAACGTGTGGAACTCCCGCGGCGCCGGTCCCCGCAAGGACACCCTGGGCCTGGGAGAGGTCGTCATCACCGTGCCGAACCAGGACGAGGTCGGTGCCCTGGCTGAGCGACTCAAGGTTGCCGGGATATCCAGCCACCACACCGGGGCCGAACTGCGCTTCGAGGACCCGTGGCGCAACCAGCTGCGCGTCGCGGTGGGCTAACACCGAACGTCTAGCTTGACGGCGGGCCGGGAAAGCAGCGTATTTTTGCGCAGCTGCCCCGGCCCGCCGTTTGCGTGGATGCCCTCGATGCCGACGGCTACGGTGTCGGCGGTTGGTGGCCCATCGTTGCCCGATACGCGCTGGGCGTCAGCCTGAACCGTGACGTGAAGTGCTGGCGGAAGTGGTCGGCATTGCCGAATCCTGCTCGATGGGCAATGCGCTCGATGGTGAGGGTCGTTGTTTCCAACAGGGACCGGGCCTCCTGCAGCCTGATTCCGGTGACCCATTTGCCCGGTGCCACCCCCATGATTTCCTTGAATCGACGGTGAAAGGTGCGGGTGGACATGTTGGAGTGCCGTGCCAGTTCCCCCACGGTCCAATCGCGGCCCGGATCGTTCTGTATCGCAACGGCGAGGGAGGCAAAGGGGTGGACCACGGATCTGGTTGGATTCGGGGCGAACTGCGCCTGGCTGCCCTGGCGGCGCGGGGGCGTCACCATGGACCTGGCGATGATGTCCGCCGTGGCAGCCCCGGCGATCGACTCCACCGCAGCCAGCAGGGCATCGACACCGGCACTTACACCGGCAGACGTCCAGATGTTGCCGTCCCGGGCGTAGAGGCCATTGGTTTCCCCGATGATTTCCGGGAAACGCGAGGCCAGCAACTCGGCAAAGCGCCAGTGCGTCGTGGCGTGCTTCCCGTCGAGCAGGCCGGCCTCGGCCAGGACGAAGGCGCCCGTGCACAACCCGATCACCAAGATTTCCGGATCGGCCGCGTGGGCCCGGAGCCAGTCGATTTCCTGCGTGCCGATTTCCCCCATGCGCCGTTCCGAGCCCGGCACCACAATGATGTCCGGCTTGCGCGCGTGCTCCCGCATCCTGATGCAGGCGACAGTCGGGCCTTCGTCCGTCGTGATGCTTCCGGTCCTGCCCACAACCACCACGTCGAATCCCGTGGACAGCATTTCGGGACGGTCCCCGAACACCTCACGGGCAATGGCAAAGTCGTAGAGGCGCATGCCGTCGTACGCCAAGATGTCCACACCGAATCTACGCATGGCAGGATTCTATGTGAACATGGCATTTATGCCACTGTTTGCCGTGCCGGCGATCCGATTGACTTGATCCATGACCGAACCATTTGAGATCTCTACGGCCGCTCTTGTCCTCGTCGATGTCCAACAGGGATTCCGCGACCCCGGCTGGGGACGCTCCCACAATCTCGACAACGCCCATGCGAACATCATGAAGCTCGGGAATGCCTGGACCAGCCTCCGGCTGCCGATAGTGAAAGTCCGCCATGACAGTGTCCACCCATCCTCCACCTTGAGGGTCGGGTCCTTCGGCAACGGGTTCATGCCCGGTATCCGGGAGCTGCACGAGGACCAGCTGGTCACCAAGACGGTGAACTCGTCCTTTTTGGGCACGCCCGACCTGGGTCAGTGGCTTCGCGCGAACGGCCTGGAGACCATCGTGGTCGCGGGAATCCAGACAAACCTGTGCGTCGAAACCACGGCACGGATGGGAGGAAACCTGGGCTTCGACGTCATCGTGCCCCTCGATGCGACGGCAACGTTCGACCTGGAGGGGCCGTCACTTGCGGGCGGAGCGCCCCTGCGGCTCAGCGCGGAGGAACTGATGACCGCAACGGCCGTGAACCTTCACGGGGATGGCTTCGCGCGGGTCACCGATACTGCCAGCGTTCTTGCGTCGCTGGGGATCGCCCGTTCCACCGCGTAGGTCCGGTCCCACGGGAGTATGGAGCGTTCAACGGGCCGTTCCCCGCCGAGTGGCGATCGGCCCGGCGACCGACTGCCGGCGCTGGGTCACCGGGGGTGCCCATGCCCCGGTCATGGTTTTGCCAGCAAACGCCAACCCAACCAGCGGGATTCCCCGTTAGCGTCGAAAGATGCATTTACGCCTCAGTGAACTTCGCCCGCACCTGGTCCGCTCCCGAATCTTCCTGATGGGGCCCGGGGCCAAGACCATCGAGACGACCGGGGCCAGCTACGGCGAGGAAAGCCTGATCAAGTTTTCGCCCGGGCTGCGCCTGGAACCCTATGCCACCTATTGGGCGGGCAGCGGCAGGCACCTGGCCAGCTTGGGTTCATTTTCCTACACCCATTCCCGCTTGCCGCTGAACGCCCGGGTGGGGCGCTACACCTCCATCGCCAAGGGCGTGAAGGTCATGGGCGCCATGCACCCACACGAATGGGCCTCCACGTCCCCGGTCTTCTACAACCGCCGGCTCATGATGGAAACCTATGAACGAGATCGGGGCGAGACGCCCACCTACCGGAAGTTTGACTACACACCGGAGCCCGTGACGATCGGCAACGATGTGTGGATCGGCGAGAACGTCACGCTGGGCCACGGGGTGCACATCGGCGACGGGGCCGTGGTGGCCTCGAACGCGGTCATCACCCGCGACGTGCCGCCCTACGCGGTGGTCGGCGGGGTGCCGGCCAAGATTATCCGGCAGCGCTTCGACGATGACACCGTCAACGAGCTGGTGCGCAGCGCCTGGTGGAACTACTCGCCCACGGCCCTGAACCAACTCGATGTCAGGGATCCGGGAGAGTTCGCCCGCGGCGCCAACAACCTCATCGATGCCGGCGCCATCGAGCCCTACGAGCCGGAGGTGCTCACCGGCCGCGAGCTCGCCGCTGAGGTCGCGGCCTAAAGGCAGCAACGGCGCCTGGGACGGCCAAGAGACCCGACCCTTCCCTACGGCCTCGTCCGGACCGTGCCGTTCGGTGCTTCGAGGACCAGGCCCCCGATATCCGTCGCGTTCCCGGTGCCGGTGCGCACCGCGGTGCCGCCTGTGCCGTGCGCAACGACCTTGCCGCCCACCGACACCGTGTCCACCGGTCCCTCCAGATCCACCGTGGCCACGCCGTCGCCGGTGGTGACGATGTCCCCGCCCACGTTCACGGTCCCGATGTGGCCGGTGGGCTTCACGCTCAGCGCGATCGCCGACAACGGCATCAGCACCCCCTTGACCAGCGATTCGCCGGTGCCGCCGGAGGTCGACAGGTTGCCCTTGATGGTGAGTTTCGGCAGCTCGCGGCTGACCTGCACTCCGACCGATCCATCGCCCGTGGTGGTGATGGACTCGAAGGTCGCCTCGTTCAGGGAACCGTCGTAGACGTTGAACCCGCGCGCACCGAGCCCGGTGGTTTTGATTGGCGCCTCCACCTTCAGCACGCCGATGTCACCGAAGTTCACGAATCCGATGCCGCTGGGCCCGTGCGAGGTGACCGGTGCCTTGGCCGTCCATTCCTCGACCTGGCCCCAGTTGTCCAGGACCATGTCGTTTTGCCCGTACGTGGTGGTGGTGCCCAGGTTCAGGACCAGTTCCGCCCGGGCGCCGCTGATGATGAACACGCCGCCCGAGATCAAATCCGGGGTGCCCGGTGCGATCCCGCCGTCCGAAAAAACATCCCCGGTGCTAAGCAGTTCCAGCTCGACGGTTCCGCCATCGCCCTTGCCCGCGGAATCGCCATGGCCGCCCACAAACACGCCTCCGCCGCGCACGGGGGAACCGGCGGAACCCGCAGAGATGTTTTCCAGCCTGGCGCCCAGCACCACAGTGGCATCTGGCTGGCGGTTCCACAGGGTAAAGGCACCCTGCATGGCCTCCACACCGAATCCGGCGGGCCTTGCGGTTCGGCCCCGGGTATCGGCCTCCGCCACGTGGACTCCGTCGGCCTCGACGCGGCCGGCGCGGATGCTGCCCTCCGCGCTGAGGTAGACCTGCCCGTGGCAGGTGATATTGCGCAGGCGCAGCGTGCCCAAGTCGGTCACGGTCGGGTCGTTGTAGATCGCCAGTTCGTGGGTGGAGGTGCGCACCGTGAGGTCCTCGATGGTGTTGTCGCTGGTCAGCCTCAGCCCCTTGGCTCCGAAGACCAGTTCCCCGCCGCGCAGGGCGACACCGGGCGGCAAGGTCAGCGAGGGCATGCCGGAGATCGTCCCGGCAACCTCGATGTCCGTGGCACCGGCGACCAGGGCCTCATTCAACTGGGCAACGCTTTCAACCTTCGTGCGCGACATCGCGGCCACCTTCCGTTTCCGTGCTGGACGTTGATTCTGCGGAGTCCATGTGGACATCCAGTTCGTATGCTACCTCGACAACCCGGGACAAGAAATCCCCGGGCACGGAGGGCATACCGCTCCGGGGTGATGGAATCGGGCCGCCCACCAGGCCGTCTGTCCACAATGCGGCGACCCAATCGCTCGCGGCCGGCTGGTCGGGACTGCCGTGGGAGAATTCGGGGCTCTTTCCCCGCCGGAAAGATCGGTAACTCGCGTACATTTTCGCCGCCCCGCCCCGAATCGAATGAATTGCGAGACTGCTGGCCAGATAAGGCTCAGGCCAGCAGAAGCTTCCGTCGTCCGTTCAGCCAAAGACCGGTGAGTCCCGTGGCACCAGCATCTTGACGGCTGCCGGTGCGATCGTGATCCTGGCCGGCAGCGGGCCGACCATTTCCCCGTCGGCATAGATGTTCAACGGCTTGCTGGCGCTGATCGTGATCTCGCTGCCGCGGCTGAACGCGATGTTGCGTCGGCGCAGGTGGGTTCCCCGGTAGGAGCGCAGGAACGTGGCCGCCACCCCCAGGATCGAGGCCCGGCCCAGGGCCACCACATCCAGCAGTCCGTCGTCGGCCTTCGCCTCCGGGCAGATGCGCAGCCCTCCGCCGTACTGGCCGATGTTCCCCACGGCGACGAACCACCCGGGAATGGTGCTGCGGGTTCCGTCCACCTCCAGGGTGAAGGTGACGTTGCGCCATTGAATGAAGGCCTTCAGCCCGCCGTAGACATATACGAAGGGCCCCAGGTTGATCCGGGCTCCGTTGCCGTATTCGTTGGCCAGGCCGTCGAAGCCTACGTTGGCGACCCCCAGGTAGGCCCGGCCGTTGACCATGCCCAGGTCCATCTCCCGCACCATCAGCTGTGGGAGGTTCTTCACTGTCGTGACGGGGTCCAGGTCCAGGCCGAGCCTGCGGACCGTGTCGTTTCCCCTGCCCCCGGCCAGCGGCAGCACGACAGCGCCCGAGTCCTTGGCGCCGGCGGCCGCGGCCCCCAGGAACCCGTCTCCGCCCAGCACCGCGACCAGCGAGTCCGCGGCGGCGGTGCGCGCCCTTTCGGTGGCCTCGTGCAGGCTCTCGGTGATGCGCACCGCGGGGGTGAATCCTGCCGCGTGCAGGGCGCCGGCGGTTTCTTCCCAGCGCTTCAGCCCGCGGCCGCGTCCCGAGGCCGGATTGACCAGCAGCAGGGCCGGGCCGTTCGAGGGGGTGGTCATGTTCCGCTTCCCGGCGTGGTCTTGGCGGCGAGCGCCAGGATCTCCGCGGCGCGCCCGCGGGCCTTCTCCGCGTCCTGGGGCACCAGCGCCAGCCGCGTCCGCCGTTCGAGCAGGTCCTCGACGCTCGACGCCCCCTCGGCGCGGATTCCGAAGAGCAGCTCCGCGCCGGTGGTGGCCGCCCCGGCAAAGAGCGGTTCGGACAGCAGGGGATTGTTGCTCCCGAGCCGGTGCACCGCGGTGGCCTCGGTGCCGTACGCTGCCACCAGGCGTGGAGGTGCGTCGATTCGGGCCAGCGTGCTGCGCGGTGCGGCGCCCACGAGCGGAAGCCTCTGGGTGCGGCAGGGCGCATCGGAGCCGAGCCGCGCGGCGGCGGCATCCACCGCGTCGCGGGCCATGGCCCGGTAGGTGGTCAGCTTTCCGCCCACCACGGTGATCGGTTCCCCCGGAATGTCGTGCACCAGGTGCCGGCGGGAGATGTCAGCGGTGCCGTCCGGCCCGTCTGTCTGCGCCGATTTCACCAGGGGGCGCAGGCCCGCAAACGACCCGACGACGTCGTCGCGGGTCAGCGGCACCTCCAGCACCCGGTTGACGATTCCCAGCAGGAAGTCGATGTCCGCCTCCGGCACCGCGGGCCGGTGGCCGTCGGCGTCGCGGTCCTCCTCGTCGGTCAGCCCGATGTACGCGACCCCGGTGGGCTGGGGCAGCACGAACACGTAGCGGCCGAAGTGTCCGGGCACCGCCACGGTGTGGGCGGCGTGCGGGTTGCCCAGGCGCTCGGCACGCACCACCAGGTGGGTGCCGCGGCTCGGGACCAGCTCCAGGCTCTCATCGAACCCGGCCGCCCACACGCCGGTGGCGTTCACGACCACCCCCGCATCCACGCGCAGGGAGGCGCCGGTGCGCGTGTCGGTACCCTGCACGGAGGAAGAGGTGAGGCCCCTGGCACGGAAGTCCCGCACCACGTGGGCGCCGCGCCCCGCGGCGGTGCGCACCACGCCCATCACCAGCCGGGCGTCGTCGATGACCTGCCCGTCCCAGTAGAGCAGCCCGCGGCGCAGCGATCCGGTGTCCAGTGCCGGGACCATGGCGGCGACCGCCTGCCGGGAAAGCAGCTGCGGGCCCGGCAGGATGGAGGAGGGCAGGCCCGAGGCGCGGCGCAGCAGGTCGTAGAGCACCACGCCCACGGACGCCGCGGCGGTTTCGCTGCGCCGGGTCCCAGCGGTGTCCGGGATGACGAACCCCAGCGGGCGCACCAGGTGCGGGGCGATGAACTGCATCAGCCGGCGCCGTTCCACCGCCGATTCCCAGGCAACGGGGAGATCCCGCTTGGCCAGGTAGCGAAGCCCCCCGTGGACGAGCTTGGAGCTGAATCCGCTGGTACCGGAGCCGAAGTCGTCGGACTCCAGCAACGCCACCGTGAACCCTCGGCTTGCCGCATCCAGCGCCACGCCGGCCCCGGTGATGCCGCCGCCGACCACGGCCACGTCCACGGCGTGCGTGGCCAGGTGCTCCAGGGAGCGGAGTCGGGTGAAGTCGTTGATCCAGGTCGGATCGCCCCGGCTCATGGTGCGTCCTGGCCGGTGCCGGCACCGGTGGCTTGCGGGGTCAGGTGTCGCTCAAGCATCTTTTCCAGCTCCGCCAGCGCATCCTCGAACCCGCCGGTCTTGCGCAGCAGCCGGGCCGAGAGCGCCACCCCCTGCAGGGTGAGCAGCAGCGTGGTGGCGGTGGCCGGGCCCGCCTCGAGGCTGCCGTCCGCCTGGCCGGCCTCGATCAGGGCCTCGAGCGTGTGCAGGATCAGCTGCTGGCTCGCGCCGAACCTGTCGGTGACATAGGGGATGAGGAACTCGGGGTCGCGCTCGGCGATCGAGCCCAACAGCTCCGAGGTGGCGAAGACCCGCACGGCGGCGATGGCGAAGTGCACCAGCTGCTCGCGCCCGGTGCCCGCGGGGGCCGCGGAGCGGACGTCTGCCGCGCCCGTGCGGAACTCCCGGGTCAGGGTGGCCAGCACCGCGTTCTCCACCGAGCCCATGCGCCGGTAGAACGTCATGCGGGAGACCCCGGCCCGCTCGGCGATGTCGTTTGCCGTGGTGCGGCGCACCCCGTGCAGGACCACCGCTTCCCGCGTGGCTTCCAAGAGCTTCTCGTCCCCGGGGCTACTGGTACGTTGTGACGTCATGTGTCACACTGTATCGCATGGTGACGCAGATAACAGAGGAGATTCCCCGCTCGGTTTGGTACGGCTGGGGAGACCCGACCCGTGCCCGGCCCCTGTCGGCCCGTGCCCTGGAATACCTGCGCACCACCTTGGGGCTAACGAGCGTGGACGCGGCCCACCCGCCCGTGGAGCTCGCAGCGGTCATGGTCGGCCCTTCCGTGCTGTCGGTGCAGGCGCTCGCGGAGCTGGCTTCGATCTGCGGGGCCGAACACGTATCCACCGACAATACCGAGCGCATCATGCACGCCGGCGGCAAGAGCACCCCCGATCTGCTGCGGCGCCGCGGCGGGGACGCGGCCGGCGCCCCGGATGCGGTGCTCTTCCCCGGCAGCGCCGAAGACATCCGGAAGCTCCTTGACCTATGCGCTCGCCGGGGGATCGCGGTCATCACCTTCGGCGGCGGGACCTCGGTGGTCGGGGGAGTCGAGCCGCTGCGCGGGGCCTTCGAGGCCGTGGTTTTCCTGGACCTGCGGCGCATGGACAGGCTGCTGCATCTCGATCCGCTTTCTCGCACCGCCACCTTCGAGGCCGGGATCCGGGGGCCCGCCATCGAGGCCGCCCTGGCACCGCACGGGTTCACCCTGGGCCACTTCCCGCAAAGCCACCAGCAGGCGACCCTCGGGGGATATGTGGCCACCCGCTCGGCCGGGCAGGCGTCCACCGGGTACGGCCGCTCCGACGATCTGGCCAAGGCCGCCCACCTCGAAACCCCGGCCGGACCGATGGACGTCGGATCCCCGGCGCCGGGCAGCGCAGCCGGCCCCAGGCTGCTCGATGCGATCCTCGGCTCCGAGGGGACCTTCGGGGTCATCACCTCCGCCACGGTGCGCATCGCACCGGTTCCCGAACACAAGTCCCACGGGTCCTGGTCCTTCGAGTCCTTCGCCGCCGGCGCCGAGGCCCTGCGCCGGCTGCGCCACGAGGGGCGCCGCGGGGACATGCCCCATGTCTGCCGGCTCAGCGACGGCGACGAGACCGCGGCGACGCTCAAGCTGGGCGGCGCCAAGACCGCGGCCCTGGGAAGGTACCTGGGCCTGCGCGGACAGCCGGCCCCCGCCCTGGGCCTGTTCGTCTGGGAGGGGCCCAAGTCGGAGACCATTGCCCGCAGGCGGCGCAGCGCACGGATCCTGCGTGCGGCCGGCGGCATCCCCGCCGGGCCGCTGCCGGCCCGCGCCTGGGAACATGGGCGCTTTTCCGGGCCCTACCTGCGCGACGAGCTGCTCACCCGCGGCGTGTACGTCGAAACACTGGAAACCGCCGCCACCTGGACCAAGCTCGAATCCACCTACCGGGCCGTGCGCGGGGCGATCCTGGGTGCCCTGCAGGAACACGGCGGCACCGGATATGTCCAGACCCACGTTTCCCACGTCTACCCGGACGGCGCCTCGCTCTACTTCACCTTCCTGGCCGGGCTCGAGCCCGACGGGCTGGCGCAAAACGCCCGCGTGAAAAAGACGGCCTCCGAGGCCATTGTCGCGGCCGGGGCCACCATCACCCACCACCACGCCGTGGGCATCGACCACGCCCCGTACATGGAAGCCGAAATCGGGGAACTCGGCCTCAAGGTGCTGGCCGGGATCAAGGCGACCCTGGACCCCGCCGGCATCATGAATCCCGGAAAGCTCATCCCCACGCCAATCAAGGAGAAACCATGAACCCCGTCATCGACACGTTGGCCGGATCGACCGTGCTCATCACCGGGGCCGCCATGGGCATGGGCAAGATGTATGCGCAGCTCGCCGTCAAGGACCGGGCCAGCCACGTGATCCTCTGGGACATCAATGCGCAGGAGCTCGAGCACACCGCGGGGCAGCTGCGCGGGGCCGGCACCCAGGTCCACACCATGGTGGTGGATGTGTCCCGGCTCGAATCCATCGAGGAAGCCGCCGCGGAGGTGCGCGCCGGGGTCGGGGCACCGGACATTCTTATCAACAACGCCGGCATCGTGCGCGGGAAGTACTTCTGGGAACACGACCAGCGCTCCGACATTGCCGCGACCATGAACATCAACACCCTGGCGCTGATGCACATCACCCGCGAGTTCCTGCCCGAGATGATCGCCCGCGGGCGCACCTCACGGATCGTGAACGTCGCCTCCGCCGCCGGACTGCTGGCCAATCCGCGGATGAGCGTCTACTCCTCCTCCAAGTGGGCGGTGATCGGCTGGAGCGATTCGCTGCGCCTGGAACTCGTGCAGGCCGGGCACCGGCACATCAAGGTGACCACCTTCTGCCCCTCCTACATCAAGACCGGCATGTTCGCCGGTGCCCGCCGGCCGCTGCTGACCCCGTTGCTGGAGCCCGGGCCGGTGACCGAGCGGGTCTGGCGGGCCATGAAGGAAGGCACCCCGATGCTGATGATGCCCTGGACCGTGAAGCTGAGCACCGCCCTGCGCGGGGTGCTGCCGATCGCCGCCTGGGATGTTGTCGCCGGGCGCGTGTTCGGCGTGTACAAGTCCATGGAGCACTTCACCGGAAGGAAATAGCCCGCGGCTCCTTCCCCCCTCTGGCCAGCGACCGTGATTCGGCGGTAGCGTCGGAATCGAACGGAAACCGGCTCGGGCACCGGATGCCAGGGCCCGGGTTTCCGTGCGGGCGCGCGACCCCGGCGTCCGGACTTTCGAGAAGGGACATGCCGTGAAGGCTGCACGTTTTTACGCACAAAAGGACATCCGCATCGAGGAGGTCCCCGAACCCGAATTGCGTCCCGGGGCCGTGGCCATCGACGTCGCCTGGTGCGGCATCTGCGGAACCGACCTGCACGAGTACCTCGAGGGCCCGATCTTCATCCCGGCACCGGGGCATCCGCACCCGCTGTCCCACGAGGAAGCGCCGGTGACCCTGGGCCACGAATTCTCCGGCACCATCACCGCGCTGGGCGAGGGGGTCATGGACCTGGGCGTCGGGCAGAACGTCGTCGTGGAGCCCTACTTCGTCTGCGGCCAGTGCGCCTCCTGCCAGGCCGGGAACTACCACCTGTGCGTCAAGATGGGGTTCATCGGGCTGGCCGGCGGAGGCGGGGGACTGGGCGAGAAGATCGTCGTCGACGCGCGCTGGGTACATCCGATCGGGAACATCCCGCTGGACGAGGCGGCGCTGATCGAGCCCCTGTCGGTGGGACACCACGCGGTGGTGCGCAGCGGCGTGTTGCAAGGGCAGACCGCCCTGGTGGGCGGCGCCGGTCCCATCGGCCTGCTTACCGCCGCGGTGCTCAAGGGCATGGGCGTGACCACGATCGTCAGCGAGCTCTCGGCGGCGCGCAAGGACAAGGCGCGCGAAAGCGGAGTTGCCGACCACGTGCTCGATCCCAGCGCCGAGGACGTCAAGGCCAGGGTCCTGGAGATCACCGGCGGCATCGGGGCGGATGTCGCCTTCGAATGCGCCGGGGTCAACGCGGTGCTCGACACCCTGCTCGATGCGCTCAAGCCCACCGGTGTGCTGGTCAACGTCTCCATCTGGGGCCGCCCGGCCACCGTGGACATGCAGAAGATCGTGCTCAAGGAGATCGATGTGCGCGGCACCATCGCCTACGTGCGCGACCACGCCGAGGTCATCGAACTGGTCGGCAGCGGAAAGATCGACCTCAAGCCCTTCATCACCGGGCGCATCGCCCTGGAGGACCTGATAGACAAGGGATTCGACACGCTGATCAACCACAACGAGACGGCGGTGAAGATCATCGTCTCGCCCAGCGGCAAGGGGCTCTAACTCGGCTGCGGGTTGCTGCCTTGCCCTGTCTCCGGGAACAGTTCGGTGACAGGGGCAAGCGGCACGACTCCCTCGGCAAACGCCACCAACCCCGGATCGAGGGCCACGAGCGCATCTGCCTGCAACAACGTGAGGGCCAGGTATTCCGCGTGCCGGATGCTGTCCCCGTTTTGTTCACGGGCGATCTTCCAGGCGGTGCCCCGGGAGACGCGGTCCCCGAGCAGCCGGATCTTCAGTGCCGTGATGAGCTCGTGGAGCTCCAGTGCCTGGGGTTCGGTGATCTCGCCGTCACGCACGCCCTGCAGCAGGAGGTCAAGGGCGGCGGAACGAATCGAGTTCGGGGCCACCAGTTGATGGCCCGGATCCGGTCGGTAGCCGTTGTTGGCAAGATGCAACAGCGCCGCAGGGTCGATCACGAATCGTTTCATGCGCCCATGGTAGACCGGGGCGGGCCCGGCTGGCGGCGCACCGAAGCGGGGGAGTGAATCCTGCCGCCTACGGCCGTGGCCGTTCCGGTGTCTCGACGTCCGGATCTTCAGGTGCCGGGGGCACGTCACGCTCACGCGGCGGCTCCGCCAAGGCCATTGCGGCGGTGATGACCGCCGCTCCGATGGCCATGAGCGGGCGTGGATTCTCCACGCCTTGCCGCAAGAGCGCTTGGTGGATCTTCCCGTCGATGACGAAGCCGAGTTTTGTCCCGGCGGCGCTCAGGGTGCCCAAGCCCACCGCAACCGCGGCACGGAACGGCTTTCCGGGCCTGGCCGCGTCGCCGGGGGCCGTTCCGAACCAGCCAAGAAGCCCCGCAGTGGCGGCGGTGCCCACATAGAGTGAGCCCCTGACCGATGGACGGAGCTTGGCTGGGTCCACCAGCGTCAGGAGGCCGCCGGCCGCGCCGGCCACCAGTGCATTGCCAAGAGGGGAACGAAGGAGTGCGGTGTTGGTTTCCGTGGGTTCAGCCATGTGACCAGCCTAGCGAAACCGTTTCAGTGCACTGGTTTGAACTTGCCCGGCTTCGCAAACCCAAATGCACCCGTGGAGCGCTCGGCCGGCGGTTGTCACAAACTGCCCGTGTTGGCCCCATGTTGGCCCCACGGTCTGCCCGGGGCTATGGTGAAATTTGCTTACTCGCATCTTCAAGTTAAACATGGGGAGTCATATTGTCCGGGGGAACCAATTGGGCCGCGCTGGCTACAGGCCGCATGGCAAAGATCGTGGCGGGAGCCGCAACGCTCTGTTTTGTCGCGACTGCCTGCACGCAGACACCG
The DNA here is from genome assembly GCF_045798555.1 of Paeniglutamicibacter sp. MACA_103. Classification (NCBI taxonomy): domain Bacteria; kingdom Bacillati; phylum Actinomycetota; class Actinomycetes; order Micrococcales; family Micrococcaceae; genus Paeniglutamicibacter; species Paeniglutamicibacter sp. MACA_103. The sequence goes on from NZ_JBIXLN010000001.1 coordinate 62,233, forward strand.
GTGCCACAGGCGGAGGCGGACCGCAACGGAGCCACCGTCGTCAGGGTGATTGACGGCGACACCATCGTGGCCGACCTGTCCGGCGCCGAAACCACCATCCGTCTGCTCAACGTCGATACACCCGAGACCAAGGACCCGAACGAGCCCGTCCAATGTCTCGGCGTGGAAGCGACCGAATACACCAAGTCGCTCTTGGCTCCCGGGGACCGCATCGAACTGGCATATGACGTCCAGCGCCTGGACCCGTATGGCCGAACGCTGGCCGGTGTCTACAAGGACGGAAGCCTCGTCAATGCCGACATCGCTGCCGCCGGTCTCGGGGTCGCGGTGCTGTTCCAACCCAACGAGCGGTTCTACCCCGAGGTGCTTGCCGCCGAGCAACAGGCCCAGGGCGCCAGCGAGGGTCTCTACAGTGCGTCGATCGGCTGCACGGTTCCGGCCAGGGCAACGGCCGCTATTGCCGGGCTTGAGGCGGTGAAGGACACCGTGCCGGGCAATGCCGAGGCAGTTGGTTCGGCGCTGGCAGTGGTGGGAGCCGCGATCGTGGCCGGCAAGGCAAAGAGTGCCGCGCTCAGGGGGCTCGACAGCGCCGGCGACGTCGCTGACGCGGCGGTTTGGTCCGCGCGCAAGGCCACCTATGCGCCCAAGCTCTCGGCGGCCATGGAGCGGGCCAATGCGATAGAGAAGAAGCTGGCCAACAAGCAAACCGCGTTGGCTCGTGCAAAGAAGGAAGCGGACGCCAAGGAAAAGGCCATCGCCAAGGCAGCCGCAGAAGCAAAGGCCAAGGCGAAGGCCGAGGCAACGCGCAAGGCCAACGCCGCGGCCGCCCGGCAGGCAGCTGCAAAGCGGGAGGCGGAAGCGAGCAGGAAGGCAGCCGAACGCCGCAGCCAGTCGGTACCGAAGCAGACCTACCGGGCACCGGTCCAAAGGTCTAAGCCCAGGGTCAGCAGCAATCCGTATCCCGGCTACACCGGACCGCGCTGCTACGCGCCCGGTGGCAAGACCTGGAAGCCGTGCTGACCAGCCGCCAAGCCACGTGACTGCCCGCAGTCCACGCCGCCTCCTACCTCAGGGTATGTCGTGCAGTGGACCGCGGGCAGTCCTGTTTCGACGGGACAGCGTTGCGGGATCCGGGGCAGCAGCTGGGGAAAGTTATGCCCGGCAACATAGCGGCTATTCTTTGGCCGATGTTGTACGGTTTTTCGCCCGTGCGACTCCCAATAGTCGATGCCGAAGCGTAGGTTGGGTCGTGGAAAACCCCGTTACGTCCACGAAGGAAACCTCATGAGCATATTTTCCGATCGAACCCGCACCGCCCTGATCGTGATCGACGCCCAGCGCGAGGTCGTGGCCAACGCCTATCTGCGCGAGGAAACCCTCGGGAACATCAATGCCCTCGTGTCGCGCGCCCGCGAGTCCGGGACGCCCGTGGTGTGGGTGCAGCACTCGGACGAGGAAATGGAACAGGGCAGCCCCGCGTGGGAAATCGTCCCCGAGCTCTCACCCGCTGCCGGCGAGCCGGTGATCCACAAGATCTACGGGGACTCCTTCGAGGCCACCAACCTGGAGGAGGTGCTCGCGGCCGCCGGCGTCGGTCGGTTGGTCGTCTCCGGTGCCGAGTCGGACGCCTGCATCCGCTCGACCGTCCACGGCGCGTTCACCCGCGGCTATGACGTGACGCTGGTTTCCGACGCGCACACCACCAGCGACATGACCCAGTGGGGCGCCCCGCCGCCGGAGGTCGCCATCGCGCACATCAACCTCTACTGGCAATTCCAGGGGGCACCCGAGCGCACCGCCGCGGTCTCCGCCACGCAGGACGTCGACTTCCGGGCCTAGCCCGGGTTCCGGCTCAACGCGGGCGCACCGCCCACGCCGTCCGGCTGCCGCGCATGGACAGGTCGTTGCGCCCCGCCAGCCCGTGCGGGCCCTCGAGGTCCAGCAACTGGTCGAGGGTGGCCAGGTCGTCGGCGGAGAGCTGGCCGGCCAGGCCGCTGCGCATGCGCGAAAGGAACGTGCTGGCGATGCGCACCAGCAGTTCCCCGTCGGCCTCCGGAGCGTAGTGGAACTTCTGCCGGGCGGCGGTGGCGAAGCCCGCGGCTTCCAGCTCCGAGCTCCAGTCGGGGTGCGCGTTCCAGCCGGCCTCGTCGAGCAATTGGTGGCACCGTTCCTCCAGGCCCGGTGTGCCGAATCCCAGATCCGCCGGGAGATAGCGCGGAAGCGCATCCATTTCCACGACCACCAGCATTCCGTCCGTCGAAAGGCTTCGGCGGATCTCGCCAAAGGCGCGGGCGGGGTCCTTCAGGTGGTGCATCGAGGAGGCTGCCCACACCAGGTCGATGTCGGCCAGTTCGGGCCACTGCGCGTCAAGGTCTGCCTGCAGCGTGGTCACGCGGCTTTCAAGGTGGTGGTCGCCCACGTTGGCGGCCAGGCGCCCGAGCATGAATTCGGATTGGTCCACCGCGACAACTGCTGCCTGGGGGAAGGTGCGCGCCATGCCGAGCGTGCCGGTGCCGGTCCCCGCGCCCAGGTCGACAATGGTGCGCGGGTTTCCGGCTTGGGCGGCCGTCCAGTCAAAGATCTCCTGGAGGTGCTCGCGCAAGAGCAGGGCGTCGAGGTCCAGGACCTCGGCCATGCCCGACTCGTCGTCGTGGCCGTGGCCGTGTTCCTGGCCCGGGTGGTGGTGTCCGTGTCCGTCGGCGTGCGGGTGCTGTGTCGTCATGGATCCAGCCTAACCACAGCCTGCGTCATTGGCATACACTCTTGCGTATGACGCAAGATCTTTCCATGGACACCGTGATCCGCCGGCGCATCAAGGGGCTGAGGCTGGCCAAGGGCTGGTCGCTCGATGCCCTGGCGGCGCGCTGCTACCTCAGTCCCTCGACCCTGAGCCGCATTGAGACCGGCCACCGGCGGATCGCCCTGGACCAGTTGGTTCCCTTGGCCAAGGCCCTGGGCACAACGCTTGACCAACTGGTCGAGCCGACCGAGGACGAGGACGTCGTCATCCGGCCGGAGCCCGAACACCAGCCCGGAATCACGACCTGGCTGCTCTCACGCGAACATTCGCACGACGGCACCACCGTGGCCAAGATGCGCATCACCCCGGAGCGATCGATGGCGGATGTGGAGTTGAGCGTGCATCCGGGCCGCGAATGGTTCACCGTCCTGTCCGGCACCGTGTCCCTGGTGCTGGGGGAGCGCACTATCCTCGTGACCGAGGGCCAGGCCGCGGAATTCTCCACCATGGTCCCGCACCGCATCGGCGCCCACGAGGGGCCGGTGGAGATCCTGACCATCTTCGACCGTGGCGGCGAGCGGGCGCACCTGCATGGCCAATCCACCGTGGATTAGAGCCGCAAATTCCTCGTCGACCAACCTGGGCGAGGTGCGTCAACTCGATGCAATTGTCGTGGTGGGGTTCGGTGGTTCCGGTTGCTTCAGTTGGTGGGTGAAGGTGGCAATGGTGTCGTCGGCCTTGCACGTGCAAGGCTCGCCGGGGACGGCCCGCGGCCTGGTTGCCGGTCCCGCTTCGGCGAATCTCAGGTTGATGGAGGCGGCATCACCGTTTTTGACCAGGGCTTGGTTGGGGCCGTTCCTCCGAACTTGAACACCGTAACTGATCAGTATGCATCGGCCGGTCGCCTACCGTTCTTGCCGTGGCTCCAGCGTCTCCCTGCTTGAAGACACTTTCCGCCGGGGCGGTTGGTTCGAAATGGCTGCTCGCAATACGTCGCGTCGCCGCAACCAAGAATGAGAACGATTCTTATTAAGTGTAGGATCCTGTTGTTTCTGTTCAGGTTTGTCCATGAAGGGGCTGCGCGAATGAATGTGGATTTTCTTGCTCATAGATAGGCGCCTGCTGGCCTTGACCCGCGGCCACAGCCGGATGCTGAACATACTCACGCTGGCCGTGTGCCTGTGCACCGCCAGCTACTGGGTGCAGGCCTGGTTCCTGGCCCGTGCCCTGGCAGGGCTACTGCCCGGCCAGACCCACTCAGCGGAACAGGTGGCCGGAAGCCTGGCTGCCGTGCTCGGCTGCGGGCTGCTACGGGCGGGACTGCAGCAGTTGCAGGCCAGGCTGGCCAGCGCCCTGGGGACCGCGGTTCGCCTGGAATTGCGCCAATCCCTGGCCGCGGCACTGCTGCGACCGGAGCGACTGCGTGACAATTCAGAACGCGGCGGCGCCCGGCGACTTGCCCTGAGCGAGGGCACGGACGGCGTGGAACCCTACGTCACTGCCTACATCCCGTATGCCCTGCAGTTGCAGGTGCTCTGCCCGATCCTGCTGGCAGGGGTGGCGCTGCTGAACCCGATGCTCGCCGCCGCGCTGCTGGCCGCCGTCGTGGTGGCGGTGGGCGCCCCGCGCCTGTGGGGCAGGCTCCTGGCCCGGCGCGGCGCCACGCACTGGGACTCCTACGAGGCCCTGAGCGCAGACTTCCTCGAGGCACTGCAGGGCATGCGCACGCTGAAGATCCTTGACGCCGTTCCGCGCTTCCGGGCCCGGCTGCAGAAGCGCTCCGACGCGCTGCACTGCGCCACCGTGGCCACCATGCGTGTCTCGCTGGCAGACACGGCCCTGGTGGACTTCGGGATCCAAGCCGGCCTGCTCGCGGCCGCGGCGCTGACCGCACTGGATGTACTCGGTCTGTTGCCCGCCGGGCTCGGCGCCTCACCCGCACTGACCTTTTTTACTCTCATCCTGGCCTCGGAGGTCTTTAGGCCGGTCCGCGACCTGGCCCGCCAATGGCATGCCGGCTACCTGGGCATCTCCGCGTTGGGTAGCATCGATGCCGCGATCGACGCCGAAGCCCTGGACGCCCCGGACTTTCCGGTCCGCTCCGTGCCTGCGCCCGCCGACCCCACCGAGGAGCCGCAATCCGGAGGACACACGCTGGCGCTGGAGAATGTTTCCTTCCGCTACGGATCCGAATCCCCGTGGGTGCTTGACGGCGCCACGGCCAGGATCCGCCGCGGTGGGATCACGGCATTGGCCGGGCCCTCGGGCACCGGGAAAAGCACGCTCTTCGACATCATGCTCGGCTTCCTGCCCGCGACGGGCCAATGCCTGCTGGATGGGCGGCCGCTGCGGCCGCAGGACGTGAGCGTGGTTTCCCAGCACAGTTACCTGTTCCCGGGAACCATCCGGGAGAACCTTGCGGCCGTGCGGCCCGGGGCCGCCGAGGCGGACATGCTCGCCGCGCTGTCCCGGGCGGGGCTGGGCTCCGAGCTGGAATCCTGGCCGCGCGGCCTGGACGCCGTGATCTCCGAGGCCGGGCACTCCCTGTCCGGCGGCCAGCTCCAGCGCCTGGCCGTCGCCCGCGCCATCCTGGCCGACCGCCCGGTGTTGCTGCTCGACGAGCCCACCTCGGCGCTGAACCCGGAGCTGGCGCTCGAGCTCATGGCGTCCCTGCGCGCCGAGGCCACCCGTCGCATCGTGGTGATGATCGCCCACCGGACCGAGGCCCTGGAAGCCGCCGACACCGTGCTGCGGCTGCACCAGGGCAGCCTGCGCGAGAGAATCCCGACACATCCCCGAAAGGCACCATGCGCCCGCTGAACACCGAGCCGGCAACACGCCGGGCCGATCCCCTCCGGGGACTGGTCTCCCACCTGTCAGCCCACCGCACGGCCCTGGTGTGGACCGGGGTGGTGGGCCTGGTGAACAACCTGGCGCTGGTCTTCCTGGCCGTGGCAGGGTCCTATGTGGTGACCCTCGCCCTTCTAGAGGGCCGGCTGGCGGGCCCGGGCTGGTGGATCGCCGGGGGCGCGGCGGTGCTGCTGCGTGCGGTGCTGACCTGGCACGAGATGGACCTCTCGCACTCGATTGCCTACCGCGTGCTGGCTGCGCTTCGCATGGCGCTCTTCGACGGGTTCTCCCGCGGGGTGCCGTCGCGCAAGCCCGGGCAACACACCGGGCGGCTTGCAGCCACCGCCATGGGGGACACCGAGAAACTCGAGTTCTTCTATGCCCACACCCTGACCCAGCTGGCCGCCGCCGTGGTGCTACTGCTTGGTGGAATCGCCGCGCTGTACCGGATCGGCGGGCCGCTGGCCGCAGGATTCCTGCTGGGCCTGGCCGCACTGGTGCTGCTCACCCTTCCGTGGCTGCGCGCCAACGCACGTCTGGGCGAGGCGGTGCAACGGGCCAAGTCCGACCAGTCTGCCCTGGCCGTGGACCTGCTCGCCGGCTCGCGGGAAATCCTCGGCTTCGGGCTGCAAGAGCAGGTGCAGCACCAGCTCGCGGCGGCCACCCGCACCGTGGCCCGGGCAGAGCGTCGTCTCAAGGCACGCGAGAGTGCCGCAGCCAGCATGCGCGAGCTGTGCTCCCTGGGCATCCTGGTCGCGGTGTTCCTGACGGCCTGGAACCAGCCCGGCCTGGACCGGTTGTGGATCCCGGCTGTGGTCGCCGGAACCCTCACGCTGCTCTCCCCGCTGATGGAGGCGGTCGCGGTGCTCACCCAGCTGCAGCCCCACCGTGCCAGCGCCGCCCGGGTGCTGGAGGGAATCTCCATGCCGGCCGAGGGCCCGGAACCGGCAGCGGTGCTTCCCTTTGCCGCGTCCGGTGCACTGGGGCTTGAGGTTCGCGGCGCCTGCTTCTCCTACGGGGACGGCGCCCCGGCTCTGGATCCGACCTGGCTGTCCGTCGCGCCGGGGGAGCACCTTGGCATCTCGGGTCGCTCGGGGTCCGGAAAGACCACCCTCGCCAGGCTGCTGGTGCGCCTCTGGTCCCCGGATTCCGGAAGCCTTGAGCTGGTTCCGCGCAGCGGCGCGGCGGTGGATGCGGCATCGATCGACCTGCACGATTTCCGCTCACTGGTCACCCTGGTGGAGCAGGACGCCACGATCTTTCACGGGACTCTGCTGGAGAACATGCGCCTCGCGGCACCCGGGGCCAGCGCGGAGCAGGCCCTGGAGGCGCTGGGCCGTGCCGGACTCACGCTGGAGGCCGGGCGCTGGCCCGACGGCGTTGACACCGTGATCGGCGAGGCCGGCGCCGGGGTGTCCGGGGGAGAACGCGCCCGCATCGCCCTGGCCCGGGCGCTGCTGCTGGCCCCGCGCGTGCTGGTGCTGGATGAGACCACGGCATCCCTGGACGCTGCCACCGAAGCGGTCTTGCTTGATGCGGTTGCAGCACTGGCCGGCGAAACCACCGTCATCACGATCTCGCACCGCGAGTCCACCCTCGCACGCTGTGATCGCCGGGTCGAGTTGGCCGGGCTGCATTCCGCCCCGCTGTCCCAAAACGCATAGCGAGTCAGCTTTCCCGCGACGCCGTGATCAGATTGCGGCGCAGTCACCTCCCACTGCCCGCCAATGGATGGAAGTGCGCATCGTCGGGGCCGGTAACATCGGAGTTGCGAATCATCGCGCCCACGGGAGAATGCCTGGCAACAATCCCGCCGCCCAGATCCAAGGAATCCGATGCAGTTGAACAAGAAAACGCTCAAGGACGACGGGTTCACCGGATTCCGGCCCATCGAGGCCCTCGAGATCAACCGAATTCCACAGCGCCAAGGGATATTCGTTGTGTTGCGGCCCGAGGGGTTTGAGCCGCGGTTCCTCGCCAAGAGCACCGCCGGGGTTTTCAAGAAGAAGAATCCCTCGCTGACACAGGCCGCTCTCGACACTGAATGGGTCGCGGACGCGGATGTCCTGTTCATCGGCAAGGCAGGCCTCGGCAGCAAGGGCAACCGCGGTCTCCGACGCCAGATCCAGGAATTTGTGGACTTTGGCAAGGGAAAACCGCCGGGACACTGGGACGGGCGGCTGAACTGGCAGCTGGCGGAGGCAGGGAACCTTCTCGTAGCCTGGAAGGAGCTGCCTGCGGAAGAGTTGAATGCGGCACTGGCCAATTACCATGCCCGGTTCCGCGAATTCCACGGCCAGCTGCCCTTCGCCAATCTTGTCCAGGCGCGCAAATAGAAAGTGGCTACTTATTCAAGTAGCAAAATCATGACTGGCTGGAGTGCGCGCTGGCCGTCAGGGTGGGCTGGAACCCGACCGAGGAAGGCTCAGCGGTCGTAGACGGTCCGGCGGTGACCGAGTGCGATCACTGCGACAACGAAGATGTTGTCGTCGACGGTGTAGATGATGCGGTAGTCCCCGATGCGAACCCGGAGGCCGGGACGCCCCTGGAGAGCTTTGGCACCTGGCGGCCGTGGATCCTTCCCAAGGAGCGCGATCGCCCCTCGAATTCGGTCGCGATCCTGATGGTCAATTCGCTTCAATGCGCGAACTGCGGCAGGACGAAGCACGACCTGGTAGGTCATGACCAACCCAGATCGGCCTTAACCTGGGCCCAGGGGATGCTGGGGCCTTCCTCGGCCATCGCCTCGTCGAAAGCGGCGACATCTTCGGCGTCTTCGAGTGCTTCGAGCATCCGCTCGTAGTGCTCAGGACTGACAACCACCGCGGCGCGCTGACCGCGGCGCTCGATGAATACCGCCTCGGTTTGCGCGCGATCGATGACCTCTGAAAAGTGTTTACGTGCGTCCGCGACGCTGACAGTGGACATAAACCCAGCGTACATCTGGTGTTATGAGATGTACATGATGTGGTGCCTGCTCGGAATGTCATGTGACACGCAACTTCAACTGTGGGCCCCTCGGGGAAACCCGGTTTTGACCGTTGTATCCTACGATTCCAGCGAGCGGATGTGGGCCGCGTTTGCGCTGATCGCCGCCTTGTACCTATCGATGTCCGGAGTGTCAATGAAGTCCACCACCAGGTCAAGAAGCGACGCGATGGCTTCATTTGGTTGGCTTGCGGCGTGGAGCGTGATCGCTTCGAATACCCCAAGCGCCGGTGACTTCGGGAAAGCAGTGCGAGCTGTCATGAAGATTTCGCGGGACTTCTCGTACTGCCCAAGGTTTCTGAGGGTTGACCCGTACTGGACGTAGCAACGACGGCGTTCATCACCCTCCAGCCCGGCAGCGAGGGCCTTTTCGTAGAATTCCCGGGCAGCTTCTTCCTGGCCGGCCGTGTCGTATGCTCCGCCGACCTCGTAGAGGACACGGGCATTCTGGGGATGGGAAGCGAGGAAGGGGAGCAGGGCTTCGATGGTTGGCTGCATGTTGCTCCGGTCTCGGGCGGCGAAGATCCGGTCGAGCTCGTCGTCTAAGGTCATGCCGCTCAGTCTTGCATGGGCAGCATCCGCTGGCCGAACAGCTCGCAGGTGGTCGCCTGTGTCGGAGCGGAGCTCCCCAGGGCCGCGATGTCTACCGTTGCAGCGGAGTATTCGTTATCAGCCTATTCGGCCCGAACCGTGCGGATTCCGTCATGGAATAAGAATGTCTTTCTCTACACAGCCCTTCCGTGACTGGAAAGAGAATATTTACCCGGCCTGCCTGTTGTATGTATCAATACCAAGGCCTTTCAAGGCGTCCGGACCCAGGGATTCTGTTCAAGTGCCTACGTGCGGATGACAGGTCAAAATAATGCGGCGACGGTTCCGACGATGGCCGCGATGAGGAAGCACACAGCACCAAGAAACAGACCCCAGTCCAGAGCCGTGTAGGTCGCAAACATTCGCGCGACACGGTTGCGAGGTAGCACCTTTCCGTCACGGTGGGCAGCTTCAGCGTGGGCTGGCTGTTCCTTCTTGCTGGAGTAGAAAAGAACTGTCGCAAGTCCAACAAAAACGACCCACGTCATGATCAGGTCCACTATGCCCCTTTCGTTGGCTAGGTGAATTCATCATGCTTCGCGTATCAATAGATATGTATCACCATTTCTGCGAAAAAATTCTTCGCCGCGCCTTCATCTCCAACTGAATGACTCTCGATAGGGAGACAACTCGCGCTCGTTGTAGTCCCTCCTTATCGGGAGTACATTTGCCGCATGGATCGACTTCAGCCGCGCCCGACGGTGGCGGCACCGATTACTGCGCTCGCTCTGGCGGGCGGCGCCGCGGTTTCATTTGCCGTAGGAGATTCAGTCGGATTCCTCAGCGATGCCGCGGAAGACCTATTCGTCGTCACCTGGCTGCTGGGCTTGGTCCTTGTCGTCTGGGCCGGGATCGTCGGCGGAGGATATGCCGTTCTGCTCTGCCTGCGATCGCTTTCCCGGAGGCCGGTGTCCCGTGGGGAAGTTGCGCTTACTGCCGTCTCCCTCGGACTCATCGGGCTTGTGCTGGCGATCCACCCATTGTGGGGAACAGGGTCCGCGGTCGGGTGACCGCCGGCTTGTCCGGTAATCGGGCTCGAGCGGCTGTTCAAACCCCTCCAGCGGGAAACTTCTCCTCAATATGCGGTGAACGAAGCGCTGAGACTCGGAGTGATGCCTGCCAAACGGTTGAGCTGTCACGTCGTGCTGCTCATAAGCGTCCGTGCATTTCGACGCGCTGCTAGCGATACGTTTTGAGTGAATGCGCACGGACGATCGGGAGTGCGGCTGCCCCGGCCAATAGTGCCCACACGCAAAGCAGCGGTACGGGGCCGGTCAGAACCGCAACGGCTCCGCCAAGTAACGCAGCGATGGGCATGATGCCCAGGGCAATGGTTCGCTGGGCCGATCCGACGGTGGCCAATTCCTCGGATGGAACGCTCCGGGGCAGGACTTCCGCTCCGGCCACGGCGGATATCGACACCAGGAAGCTCCAGGCCAAGGACTGGGCCGAAAGCCAGATGAGTTCGTGGCCGGGAAGCTGCTGGCAGGCGATGGCCATGGCGACTGCTGGCACCGAGAGGATTGCCGCCGCGCTTCGGAGCGTCTTCAGCCCGAACCTCGCCGACAGTCTCGGCGCGAACGCCGCGCCGATGATGGCACCTATCGCCGAGACCACTCCCAGTCCGGCGAACGCTGCGGGTGCGATGCCGAGGTCCCGCAGGAGGAACACCGGCAGAACGGTGTTGCCCAGCATGGCCCCGGCGTTCGTCAGCGCTGCCGACAGGGTCAGGGCCCACAGCGCGGGAATTCGGTGCAGGGCCTGGAAACCGTCGCGGAATCTCCCTATGCCCCGGCGCGCCGGGCCCCTCGTGGCAAGGGACGAGTCGATCTTGATGCCGCGTTGCAAGAGTGCCGATTCCGCATAGGAACAAACCGATGCCCACATCATGCCCGGCATGCCGAGAAACCCCAATGCGAGGCTGCCGGTCGCCGCGGCCGCGGTGGACGCTGTTTGGTTGACGACGGCCAAGCGGGAATACGCGCTTTTTAGTCGTTCGGTCTGCACGACGCTGGGGATGACGGTTCCTTGTGCGGTGGTGAATGCGACATCTGCGAGTCCAATGACCACCGTTGCGCCGATGACGGTGGCACCCGAGAGCCAACCGGCGTAGTAGGAAGAGGTAAGGCCCGCCAATACCAGGCACCGGGCAACGGTGGCCACGCCCATGCCCCGACGTCGGTTCCGCAATCGGTCGATGAGCATGCCGACCGGCATTCCCAGCAGGAGGAATGCCGCCAGCCCGATGGAATTGAGCAGCCCCACAAAACCCGTGCCCAAGCCCAAGACAGAGACCGCGAGGATGGGCAGGAGTGTACACGCAAGCATGTCACCAAAGCCTTCCGCGGCACTTGTCGCCAGAACAAAAGTGAAGGCCCGCGGGAGTCCCGGCGGGGTTTGCTCGCCAACTGCGGTTGGATCGTGCGAGGTCATTTTCTTCCATTCGTCCATCTGTCAGGAGTTTCCTTACACGATGTCAGGCATTGCCTGACATTTCAAGGGCTGGCGCTTAGACTGGATCCATGGGAAATGAAATCGGCGGAGTCCATGACCTTGCCAGTGCCGATCAGCCGTTCATGTGTTCCTTTTGCCTCCGTTCCCGAGAGGAGACCGGCGTGCTGGTCGGTGCGCCGGCGGTGGCGATCTGCCGCAGGTGCACGGACGCGGCCCTGGTGCTTTTCGAGAGGTCGGCTCAAGCGGTGGAGCCAGTTCCCGGTGCCCCGTGGGACATCTTTAATGACGCGGAACTGCTTCGCCAGCTTCCCCGGGTGGCCAAGGCCCGTGACGATGTGGAGAACCACCTGCGAAACTGGGTCGGTGCAGCCAGGAAGCGGAAGCTTAGCTGGGCGAGCATCGGGGAATCCCTGGGAATGTCACGCCAGTCGGCATGGGAACGGTTCCATGAATCGACCGGAGCGCCAAGCACCACGGACACACGGTAGCGCCTGCCCGGCTCAGCTCAGCCGAAGGCCCCAGGGCTCGCGGAACGCGACGCCGCAACCTCGATCCGCGCCCGGCCGTTTGGGAACACCTGACGGGTCAGAGTCCTCGGGGCAGCAGCCATTGGAGTACTTCGGCGAGGAGATCGATGTCGTTCCCGACCGGCCGGTCTTCACGGTCGAGCGCGGAGGCTCAATCCAGGTCATCGGGGTCCTCCACATGGCGTGTGGCGTGCGGGGCGGTGCCACACGGCGATCATCCCATGGCGTGGCGACCAAGCGAGGTATGAGGTTGCTTACGCACTTCCGACGCGGGTGTGGGTGACCGGATACGAGCGGCAAGTTGTTGCTAAGGTCGTTCATGGTGGCCGACCCTTTTGGCGGTTGCCGTGGCTAGGCCCGCTCCAACGGTTCCGAGGCGCAATCCAATCATGAAGAAACGACCAAACGACGCCGGTGGAAGCCTCTGGCTGATGGTCGACGTCGGAGGAAAGACATGACGACTTGGGCAAGGGGCCGCCTCGCCGCAGCTGCTTCCGGACTGGCTCTCGTTCTGGTTGCGGCCGGTTGCACCGCGACGGACCCGGGGAACAACGCCGGAGCCTTCGGTGCCCAATCGCGGGACAACCCAAACAGCGTGGTCTTGGCCGCCCCGGAGCCCGGCATCGGCCTGATCGACGGCAACGCCGAGGACATGGCACTGGAAGCGAGCCAGGCGTTCTTCGAGAAGGCACCCGCCGTCGTCGTGCTGGGCAACGACGGCGAGCAGGAGGCCGCCGCAGGGCAAGCGCGCGAACTCGGCGTTCCGCTGCTCGTGGCACCCGGTGACGCTTCGCAGCCGACAGACTTCGCCACCGAGCTGGAGCGATTGGGCGCGCGCACCCTCATTGCCCACGGATCCCTGCCCGAATCGCTGGCTGGAGACCTGGATGTCGTCGACGGGGCGGCACCGGATGCCGACCTGCCGGACATCGATCCGGCCGCGGTCCCCTCGGAGTCCGGATTTGCCGTAGTCGCCCGCTCGGGGGACAAGGAAGCGGAAGAAGTAGGTCCCGCACTGGCCACGGCCCAAGCAGCAGGGGCCGATCTGCACAGCATGGAGTCGCCCGACCCGCGGGATGCGCAGAACCAGGAATTCTTCCAGAGCCACGCGGACGCGGACCTGTACGCCATCGGCAACGGGTTCGGGAAAGCCGAGGATTTCTCGGCGCTGGCGGCAACCGCCGCGGGTGGAAAGCAGCTTCCCGGCGGCGGGCAGATCGTGTTCCCCGACCGGCGCATGGTCGCGCTCTACGGAACGCCGGGGACCGGTTCACTGGGTTTGCTCGGCGAACAGGACGTCGACGGGGCGATCAAGCTCGCCAAGAAGTACGCCGCCAAGTACCAGCCGCATAGCAAGGAAAAGGTCCAGCCCGCCTTCGAGATCATCGCGACCGTCGCCTCGGCGTCCGCCGGCAAGGACGGGAACTACTCCAGCTACGTTCCGGTGGAGAAAATCGAGCCGTGGGTGAAGGCGGCCCAAAGGGAAGGGGTATACGTGGTGCTTGACCTGCAGCCGGGTCGCAACGACTTCCTGACCCAGGCCAAGCACTACGAAAAGCTGCTGTCCTACCCCAACGTCGGCATCGCCTACGATCCCGAGTGGAGGCTCAAGCCCGGCCAGCGGCACATGGTGCAGATCGGTTCCGTCGACGCCGCCGAGCTCAACCGCGCCAACGCCTGGCTGGCCGAGTTCACGCGCAAGCACCGCCTGCCGCAGAAGGTCGTCATCCTGCACCAATTCTCCCTGAGCATGATCCGCGACCGCTCCACGCTGGACACCTCGCACCCCGAGCTCGCGATGGTCCTGCACGCCGACGGCCACGGGACACCCGGGATGAAGATGGAGACGTGGAAGCACCTGCGCCGCGACCTGCCCGACGGCATCAGGATGGCGTGGAAGAACTTCATCGACGAGGACACTCCGACATTCACCCCGGAACAGACCTACGACATCGACCCGAAGCCGTGGTTCGTCTCCTACCAGTAGGACGCGCGATCACATTCCGACGCCTGCCCTGATCCGGGAGGAGCTCAAACGTGTGTGGACAGTTCGAAAAGCCCTCGGATGGCGGCACCTAGATTGGCAGCCTCACGGATCAAGTCACGTTCCTGGTGCGGCATCCGGAGGTCCGCTTCATTAAGACGGCGCCAGAATTCCCGCTCATCCTCGACGGCGGCAGGCAGTCGCATGAACCAACGATAGCCGCGCGGTCTTGCGGGCAGCCAGGAACCCACGAGGTACGACTCAATGCCGTCCTCGATGTCCCGGACGTCAGCCTCGGTAATGATTTCGGTCCGGTCGCGGGAAGTGCCGTCCGCCATTTCACACGTCACCCTGACAACATCGGTACGCTCGCCCATCGGCTCGCGAATCACGTTCCGCGGACCGGCGAACCAGGCGGCGAGGGCACCCCAACCGTTTTCGCTGAGCTCTATCCAGCCAGGGTGGCGACTGCCAGGTAGCTATCCCACATATCTGCTCACTTCCCCTGGACAACCTCGCAATCGGAGGGGACCAACTCTGTCAGGCAACAAACCGTCGCGCCGACATGTCGCCAAAATGATGCCACGCCGGTAGTCAATTCCCCGGCGGCTTCCGGGCCATGGAGGGAAAAGACAGAGAGGCGCAGCTGGATCCGATTTCAGTCTGAGCCCAAACGACTGGTTTCGTACTCCAGGAGTCCTTCCTGGTGAAGCTGCGCCAAACGATCGGTTACAGCCCGCGAATTGTTCGGCGTGCAAGACAGTGCTGTCAGCCTGGGCGTGAGCACGTCGACCAGGCAGCCCAACGTGGCGAATTCCTGGGCCAATGGGTACCACCCGGTTTCATCGCTCGCGTCGGTCATGAAGAACCTGTACGTGCAGTTGCCGCTGCGCTGGACCATCCCGGTAGCCACGAAGGGTCCCTCCGCCGATCGGACAACGGCGACCCGATCGCCGAAATCCACATTGTAGGCGTAGGCCGGCACGCCCAGAACGGTGATGGAACCATCACTCTCGATCTTCCCGTTGAGGCCTTCCCAGTAAGTGACACCGTCTTCTTCGTCCGGTATTGAGAACCAGACCGTTTCATCCACTGCCGCACTTTCCGGCCATGGTTCCAGCACGCCGTTGTGCCAGTGCGTGACCAGGCTGGGGTGACGTCGATATTCGTCCATGACAGGAGCGTATCTGCCCTTCCGCCCGAAAGTGAGGGTTGCCCAGAAGTTGTCCTGAAAGGGGTCGCGTCTTTGGCATCGAAGCAACTTTAAACCGGTTGGCCATCGGAACGGCCCCGGGGGAGTTGGAGGAGCCCGCGCAGTGGCCTTCCCCGGCATCAGGACGGCGGCAGGAACGTCGTCGACGAGGCCTCCCCGACGTTCACCTTGAAGCTGACCTTCGACTTCGACCCGAAATTGTGGTTCGTCTCCTGCCGGTAGGGAACGCTGACCTGACGATTTCCTTCCGCTCTGACGATAAGCGCCACCGGCACCGGATGCCCCATGAACGCGCTACGTGGGCTTGTAGGTTGGATAGTATGTGGACCGCCGAAACAGATTATGCCGAGCCACGAGACTGGGCATCCACCAGTGACGTCACAACTGGCAACTTGTAGCGGCGTCCACCTACGCTCGGCAGTAAACCCATTCAGGATAGGAACAAATGCCAGACTAGTTGACCAAGCGCCTATCTGTCGCGAGTCTATTTCCTGATTTAGGCATGGAATCACGTTGGGCTGAAGACGGTTTCTGGGTAGGTAAGTGACCCCATGACTATGATCTCCCCAGAAACCCTCCTTGGAAAACGCGTATCTCTGGAGACCTTGAATGAAGATCACCGCGACGGGCTCGTTGAAGCAGCAGGAGATGGTGAGTTATGGAGTCTTTGGTACGCCTTGGTGCCGCGTCCCGACGAAATGCATGCTGAGATTCTACGTCGGCTGGCTATGCAAGAAGCAGGTTTCATGGTTCCATTTACCACTCGCCTAAACGACCCAGTTACTGGCGAACCAGGAAAAATCGTTGGCATGACCACGTACTGCAACATCAATGCCGAATTGCCGCGCTTGGAAATTGGCTACAGCCGGAACGCAGCCAGCGTGTAAGGAACTGGAACGAATCCGGACGGTAAAAGGCTGTTGCTCGGCCATGCGTTCGAAATTATCAATTGTGTCGCCCGTTTGGGAGCGAAACAGGATGGGATACTACGCGCGAGAAGTCGCATGGCCAATGGCGCACTTCGTAATGCCTTCATATTTTCGATCGTTGCCTCGGAATGGCCGCAGGTTCAATGCCGGCTGAACTGGAGGCTCGCTAAGAAACGCTAATTTTCAATGTGCGTTTGGAATCAATTGGCGCCGTTATCCAAAGTCCGATCAGCGAACATTCATTGAGAGGGCTTTTGCTCATTGCAAGTGGTGGCACGTCAGGGTTTGTTTGACGGTTTCTGGGTGCATGAATCCTTCAATGCAACGTGATGAACGCCTGGGAATACCGAAACAAGGTCGGCGGCCTGGCCAAACTCCGACTTCGTTATTGTTTTCCCAGGCGCTGACGATCAATTCCTAGGGCTCGTGGTCGGAGAGACTACCATGGTTCCGGCCAAGGGAGAGCGCGCCCAGGGGTTACTCACGTCTAGCCAGATGTGGCCTTTAATCGATAAACGTATGGATAGATGCAACATCTGCTGTCTGGGTGCGCTCACGTCTGAGCGCGCCCAGACCAAGAACAGAAAGTGGACTTAGGTGCGCGTTACCCTTAATAGGCTCTCCCGCAGTTGGGTCATTTCTGCAAACGAGTTGGCAAAGCCCTCGTATAAGGCGCCATGTTCAAGGTTGAGCACTAGAATGTCGGCGCCGTTCCGCACGCCAAATTCCTTTTCTTCCGGACTCCACGACGGAAAGATCCAAGGTTTACCCGCCCGGCGGGCCGCATCTGCCAGCACCGTGAGGTCGGCGAAGTCACCGCCCATACGGGTGTAAGCGCCGCGTTTACTACTGAGCGACAGATCGGATGGGCCCACGAATACGCCGTCCACGGTTTCGAGGGCAAGAATTTGGTCGATTTCTTCTAGTGCGCCGGCATCTTCTATCATCGGATAAACGGCCGTTGTCGTGTCTTGCGCTGTTACCCAGGAATCTGTGACGCCACCGTAATTGGCCGTGCGTCCACCCGCGAAGCTGCGTTTGCCCAACGGCGGAAACTTACCGAACGCGCACACTTCACGGGCGTGGGCCAAATTCTCCACATGCGGGATCGCGACCGCGCTTGCACCGAAATCAAGCGCTTGCTGGATCGGTCCTCGGTCCGGGCTCAACACCTTGGCGATCACCCGAAGGTTGAGTGCCCGGAGAAACGGGATGAATCGTTCCAGCGTGGCGAGGTCGAATGTGCCGTGTTCGATGTCGAGGACCACTGAATCGTAACCTATCTGTCCTGCGATTTCGGCGGCCGCAACGTTAGGGCTGGAAAGCCAAAAAGCGGATGAGTAAGGAGACATGGGTACGCCTTTCTGGATTGAATGGTCAAGGGGTTGCAATGCTTAGACGGCAGAGACCTTGAACCGGCGATGAGCCAGTGTCGGCACGATTTCACGAATCTCGCTCACGCGGTTGGGGTCGATTTCCACCACTCTGTAACCTGGCCCGTCGCCGAGGTCGGCCAGCTGGAGGCCCATTGGGTCGAAGGCGGTGGAGCGCCCGACGCATTTCTCTCCGGCCTCGCCGCTGGCCAAGATATAGGCGGTATTCTCGATAGCCCGGGCACGCAACAGCGTGAACCAGTGCTCTTCCTTTGAGGTCCCCTTGATCCACGCCGCTGGTACCACGAAGGCCTGAGCTCCGGCATCCGACAGTGCCCGGAAGATCTCTGGGAAACGTAGGTCATAGCACGTGGTAAGCCCGAAAAGGACACCGTCGATATCGACAGTGACAGCTTCCACTGATCCGGGCTTGACGTTGTCGGATTCCTTGTAAGCGAAAGCATCGTACAAGTGGATCTTGTCGTAGTGCGTAACGAGCTCCCCATGCACCACGACGGCCAGCGTATTCACAACCCGGTTCTCATCGCCAGGCGTATACGTTCCAGCGATGATGGCGATACCGTTGGCCTTCGAAGCAGCCTTCAGATCCTCAACAAACGGGCCGCTGAGCGGTTCGGCGTGGTCGAGTAGGGACTGCCCCTTACCGGGGAGGCGTATGAGTGACGATTCGGGCGTGATCAGCAGTTTCGCACCGTCGTTCGAGGCGCGCTCTGCGAAGTCAGCAATGATTCGTGCGTTCTCCTTGGGGTCGGTGGTAGCAGCGAATTGGCAGATGGCAGCAAGCATGAGATTGTCCTACTTTCGTAGCGGTTGGAGACGGATTGGCTAGACGGAGACACGGGTATTCTGCTCGTATTCGCGCACGTAGTCAGAGCAATATCCGATGACTCGATCGATCCATACTTGCCCGGTCTCGGCGTTTCCGACTCTGACATCGCCGGTCACGCCTGTACTGCTGACCTCGGAGAAGTCCCAGAAGACGGTGCCGGGAACTGCATGCTCGCCAATGCGGGCCTCTGTGTAGCTCGTGGGACTCCAGCCGTTGAACTCGCGCAATCCACCAGCGACGATTCTGTCGGCTTGCACCTGCTCGGGGAACATCGCCAACATAGCGGAGTGCTCCGGCTCGGCACCATGCCCATAAACTGCGGCAGGGTCCTCGTAGTGGTCGCGCATCAGCGCATAGCCCAGGTTCCAAGGATAGAGGTGGCCGACGAGGATGCCGAGGTCACGACGCAGGTCGACCGCCGCCGCGGTCACTGGTGCGACGTTCCCCCCGTTGTTGTTGATGAGGATGATACGGCGAAACCCTGACTCGACTAATGTTTGTAGAATTTCATAAGTAACTAGCTTGAGCGTGTTCGAGCTCAACGAAAGATTGCCGGCGAAGCCGCGGAAAACCGGTGAATGACCGTAGTGCAGCGCAGGCGCAACCAGCACGCCTAGGTCGTTGCCAGTAGCTTCAGCGATACGGTGGGCGGCCCACTCCGCCACGATTGAGTCTTCGTGGATTGGAAGGTGTGGTCCGTGCTGTTCGATGGCTCCAATGGGCAGCAGCACCACGGGGTCTTCCTTGGCGGCTTCTGCCACTTCGGTCCAGCTCATTTCTCCAAGACTTTGAGTACGAAACTTTCCCAAAACGACTCCTCCTGCTTTAAATTTGACCAATTTATTCGGACTTGCGGATGGCTACATGAGTGATGCCAGGTGGCCGACCTCCTCCTCATCACCAACAGCGAACTCGGCGAAGCAGTGTTCAACAAACGCTTCAAGAACGAAATCCGTGCGTTCCGGGAACCAACAGATGGTGACGTTCGCGAACACCACTGGATCCACAAGCTCCTTATAGAGAATGTTTTCCATGTTGAGCTTTGCCATGGACGAGGGGATGAAGCTCAGCCCCTTACCGGCTGAGGTGAGTGAGACGTGGTCTATGTAGGAACCGGAAACTACCGGACCCCGCGGGGAGAAACCAGCTTGCAGACATCCGGAGACGAGCGCGTCATGATTCTCGGGCGCATTGATTCGGGGGATGGATATTAGCAGTTCGCCTCTCAGCTGCCGGAAGCTGACTTTCTCTTCGGTAGCGAGCGGGTGGTCGTCAGGAACGACGACGACGTAGGGGTCAGCGAAAAGAGGCTTGGACGTCAGTCCCTCGAGCTCAGGTTCGGTGAGCATGATCGCCACGTCGATCTGACCGCACTCAAGCATCTCGACAAGTTGACTAGTGGCTTCGAAGAAAAGATCGGCCTCGACGTTTGGGTGTGCGTCGGTGTACTTTTTGATCACAGATGGCATGCGCCCATAGCGCAACGACGGTGTCAGTCCCAGGCGGACTCGCCCTATGCGCCCGTGCTGTCCGTCAGAGAAAAGCTGTTCAATGTCGAGTGCACACGCGAGAAGTTTCTTGCACTCTATATAGAACCGCTTGCCGACCGCGGTTTGGGTGAGCTGGCGGGCACTCCGATCGATGAGCTTGGCGCCAAGTTCCTTCTCCAGGCGGCTGATCTGCTGGCTCAACGCTGGTTGCGAGATGTAGAACTTTTGAGCCGCTTTACTAAAGCTCCCCTCATCGACGAGGGCGACATAAATTTCGAGACGTCGCGTTTCCATCAGATACCGACCAAATCGGGTCGTGCGGTGGTGCTCCGCCGTGCACGGCGTCGTACCTGCTGTATTTCGGGATCGGGCACAGGCGCTGCCGCGATCAATTTCTGCGTGTAGTCCTCACGGGGGTTGTTCAATACATCACGCGTGCTCCCTGCCTCCACGATCTTGCCGTTGCGCAGTACGACTACCTTGTTGGATAGTTGTTCAATAACCGAAAGGTCATGGCTAATAAAGAGGCATGAGAATCCAATTCGCCGCTGCAATTCAAGGAAGAGCTCTAACACTTTGGCTTGCACGGACACGTCAAGCGCCGATGTGGGTTCGTCGGCGACCATGAGCAGAGGGTCGGTGGCGATGGCCCTGGCTATACTCACTCGTTGCCGTTGGCCACCTGAGAGTTCGTGCGGGTAGCGGTCGATCCAATCGGAAGGAATCTGCACGAGTTCGAGCATTTCCCGAGCACGCTGCTTCAGCCTACGTCCGTTCGTTTCGCTCCTCGTCCACAACAGGGGCGCCGTAATACTGTCGCCTATGGTCGCGCGTGGGTTCAACGACGATGCCGGGTCTTGGAAGACCATTGACACCTGGCGACGGAATTGCCTCGCATCCGCCCCTTTCATGCTCTTCAGCGTCTCGCCATTGAAAGTAATTTCCCCTTCAGCGGCATCCATGAGACCGACGACGGCGCGGCCGATGGTTGATTTTCCCGAGCCGGATTCGCCAACCAACCCGACAATTTCGCCGGGTGCGACAGAGAATGAGATGTCGCTGACAGCGCGGAATCCCTTGCGGCGGAAAGAGCCGGGATATTCGATGCTTACCCTGTCGAACTTGAGCACATCGTTCGTGGTAACCAAGTTCCTGGCGGTCAAGGTTGGCGGTAGCGTTGGCTTCGAATCTTGCTGGTTTCGGCCCAGGTAAGGTACCGCGTTCAGCAACTCGCGGGTGTACTGCTCGGTCGGGTGGGTGAAGAGTTCAGTTGCCGGTGCCTCTTCCACCAACCGACCGTTCTGCATGACTGCCACGCGGTGTGCCACGTCGGCGACGACGCCCATGTCATGCGTAATCATGAGGATGCCCATGCCCATACGCTGTTGCAGATCGACAAGCAGGTCGAGAATCTCGGCCTGCACTGTGACATCGAGAGCGGTGGTGGGTTCGTCCGCTATGAGCAGGCGCGGCTCGGAGGAGATGGCCATCGCAATCATCGCCCGCTGCCGCTGACCGCCGGAGAGCTGATGGGGGTAGTGCTTCAGTTTCTGCTCGGGATTTGGCATTTGCACCTTTTGCAAGAGTTCAAGTGCGAGATCGCGGGCATCCCCGGTCGTGATAGTGCGGTGGCTCTGAACTGCTTCCTGGAGCTGACGGCCGATCGTGTAGACCGGGTTTAGCGCGGTCATTGGCTCTTGAAAGATCGTGGCAATGGCAGATCCACGCACTTTGCGCATACTGGTTTCGGATGCGCTGACTAGATCGGTGCCTTCAAATAGGATCTGCCCTGTGCGGCGGACATTCTTAGGCAGCAGATTGAGGATCGACATTGCTGTCACCGATTTGCCCGAGCCCGACTCGCCCACCAATGCGAGGGTTTCGCCAGCGTGGATCTTCAGGTCAATGTTGTGGGTGAGCGGTAGCCATTTCTTTGCCTTCTGGAATTGCACAGACAACTCACGTATTTCAAGGATTGGTTCAGCCATGGGGTCACTTCCTTGACTTGGGGTCGAAATAGTCGCGCAGCATGTCACCGAGCAACCCGAATGCGAGAATCGTGACAACCACCACGGTCGCCGGAATAAGTAGCGCTGTCGGTTCAGTCGCCATATAGCGCTGGCCTTGGGCTACCATTGCTCCCCACGAGGGTGCTGGCGGGACAACGCCCAGGCCGAGGTAGCTGAGACCTGACTCCAAAAGGATCGAGGCAGCGATGGTTAGCGAGAACTGCACGATCAGAGGGGACACAATGTTGGGCAGAACCACCTTGGTCAGGGTCACCTGGTTTCTTGCGCCGAAAACGTGCGCCGCTTCAACATATTCCAGACCCTTCACCGTCAGCGTCTGTCCGTATGCGATTCGGGCAAAGGTGGGGGCGAACAAGAACCCCATCGCCAGAATTAGGGTTGAGGCGCCGGGCCCGTAGATTGTTACGGCGAGGAGCGCCAGGATGATCGGTGGGAAGGCGAGGATCACATCGACGATTACCCGCATGGTGATCACTTCGGTGAGACCTCCGAAGTAGGCACCCAGCACTCCGAGCACCGTGCCTAGCACGGTAGCGAACAGTGTGGCGCCGAGGGCTATAAAAAGTTCGACCTGCGCGCCATACATCAGCCGTGAGAGAATGTCGCGGCCGAGCTCGTCAGTGCCGAGAATGTGTCCGTTGGTTCCGGGGGCCTGCATCCGGTTGGCAATGTCCTGCGCGAGTGGGTCGGCTGGGGCCAGCAGGGGCGCGAGTAACATCACCGTAACGATGCCGACGACGTAGACCAGTGCTACGACACGCAGGGGGCGGAAGGCTGCGCGTAGTCGCGGAGACGGTGTCAGTATCAGTGTCATGTCAGTTCCTAACCCGTGGATCGAGCAACCCGTAGCAGATGTCAACCAGGATCGTGATCGAGATGAACAGCATTGCGATCACGATCACGATGCCTTGAACGGTCGGGTAGTCGCGGGTGGCTACCGAGTCGATCAGCAGGCTGCTGAGACCGGGATAGTTGAATACTCGTTCAGCAAGAACCGTCGACCCGAGGAGGGTCCCGATTCCAAGACCCACAATCGTGACCACCGGAATCAATGAGTTGCGTAACACGTGTCGGCGGAACACCGTGGAGGGTGCCAAACCAAACGACTTGGCCGTACGCACCCAGTCTTGGTTCTGCGTCTCGAACACCTCTGAGCGTGTCATGCGTGCAATGACTGCCGAAAACCCAAGGGCGAGCGACAATGCCGGCAAGATCAGCACACGCAGATGTCCAAGGGGGTCTTGCGCCCAAGTGACAAAGCCACCGGCAGGAAACCAGCCGAGCTTCAGCGAGAACACCAGCACGAAAATGCTGCCTAGAACGTAGACGGGCATTGCCACCCCGAAACTCGTTGCCATCGACACAACGTTGTCGACTTTGCCGCCAGCCCTAGCCGCCCAAGATCCGAGCGGAATGCCGATGACGAGTGAGATGAGCGTCGCGAGCAAGACCAGCTCGAGGGTGCGCGGCAGCCTGGCGAAGATCATGCCGGTGACCGCATCATCCGTTCGGAACGACTGACCCAGGTCACCCTCAAAGACGCCGCCCAAGAAGTTAAGGTATTGATTCAACAATGACTGATCGAGTCCGAGTTGGGTCCTAAGCGATTCCACTGCCGCCCGGCTGGGAGCGCCTCCGTCTCCACTGGAGAGCAGCAGCACCGCCGGGTCGCCGGGGACCAGATGCAACGCTGAGAAGACGAGCGTTAGCACCAGCAGCACCAGAATCGCGCCTAAGCCGACACGCTTGATAACGAAAGTAAGCATTTCAAGTGCCAATCCGTCTTATTCGCCGTTGGTCAGGGAAACGTTGGCCAGCGAGTAACCGCTGTAAAAGCTCAGGAATCCCGGGAGGTTTTTGAAACCCGTGACCCTTGAATTGAACGCATACGCCTGGTCGCGCGTCGACAGGGTTGCGAACGGAACATCCGTCTTGATGATCTCGAACGCCTTCTTGTAGGCCTTCTTCTTGTCGGCGTCGTTGGAAGCACGGAGTCCATCTTCAAGCACTGAGTTCAGTTCGGCGTTATCGTAACCGACGCTGCGGGAGTAGTCGTTCGGTCCAGTTACATAGCCGTTTATGTAGGTTGGGTCAGCAATCATGCCGGCAGAACCGGAAACCGCGATGTCGTAATCACCTGCATTGCCCTTGGCAATGCGCCCGGGCCAGTCCGGAGCGTCCAGTTTTACCTTGATGCCGATGGCTTCGAGGTCTGCTTGCACCGAAAGCGCAGTGTCTTGCAGAAACTTGTACTGGGAAGTGGTCAAGAGCGTCGCCTCAAAACCGTCGGGGTACCCAGCTTCGGCCAGCAGCGATTTTGCCTTGGTTGGATCATAAGACCAGAGGTTCTTCATAGACGGGTCGAAGGCCGGATCAGTTTCGGAGATTGGCGGACCAAATAGGGCTTGCCCGTGCCCCAGGAAGGGTGCTAGGACGCTGTTCTCACGATTCAGGGCGTAGGCCACTGCCTCGCGGACTTTCGGATTTGCGAACGGGCCCTCTGCGACATTGAAATTGACGTATTGGAACGGGCCTGCCTGGGCATCGAGAGCCAGTCCCGCGGTGTTAGAGACCCTGTCGAAGTTCTCCCACGGCACATAGTCGATGAAGTCAACGTCGCCGCTGATCAGTGCGTTGGTTCGTGCTTCGCCGTCCGCGTAGAACGACATGTCGATCTCTGTGAGGGAAACCTCATCCGCTGCGTGATAGTCATCGAATTTTTCGAGTACCAAGCCAATGCCCTTGTCGTGATTGGTTAAGCTGAAGGGTCCCGCGCCCACCCAGTTGTTGCCCTCCGGGTTAAGAGAACTGTCGGGAACAATTGCGGCGGCTGGGGTAGCCAAATAGCTGAGGAAGGCCGAGCTCGGGGCGGATAGTTGGATCACTAGGTGTGTGTCGTCTACAACGTCAATCGAGGCAATATCGTCGAGCCCTGTGAGGAGGCTCGATCCCACTGCCTTGTCGGCGTAGTAGTCGAGGGAATTCTTTACGTTCTTGGCCGTGAGCGCGGTCCCGTCGTGGAAGGTTAGGTTTTCGCGCAGGATCACTTCGTAGGTGAGTGGATCTGTCTGGTCGACTTTGTCGGCGAGCCCCTCCGTTAGCTCGCCGTTGGAATCGTAGGTCATCAGGCCGCGGTGAATGAGCGTGAGCATCGTGTTGGCGACGGTGCCTTCGTTCATTCCGGTAGTCAGTTTGGTGGGCTCGTTCGAAATGGCGAAACGCAGCACCTGGCCAGCTTCTCCTGACGTGTTCGCTGCCGAGGTGCTGCCTGCGCAACCAGTGAGGGCAAGGGCTCCGGAGATAGCAATGGCCGAAATTGCAAGGCCAATCCTTTTTCTTTTGGGGCGGTGGGTGGCGGCTTGGGTGCTGTTGCGAGGTTCACGAAAGGACATAGTCACTCCTACGAAAGTTGAACGGCATTGTTCGGAAAAAACTTCGGTGACACTTGTGTCGTTCCCGAGTGCTGCCTCGACCGGTCATTGTCCTGACCGCGGTGAGACATTTCGGTTTGCGATTACTAGAAATCCTTACTGAAACCAATAATAAAGTCCAGCATCAATTTCATAGGACATCATAAGCTTAGGGTTATAGAGGGCTCTGACATGGATATACATGGAAAAAAACTAGTTTTGCGTTGATGATATTTGGCGGGAATTCGTTAGGAGTTGCACTTTGACCTATTGGTCACTTCCGAATCCAACGGTTCAATGACCTGTGCGAAGATCGTGGCATGCGGTGTACCGATCCCGCATGCAGCTTATTCGGCACGTGCGGCGTCAGTGGTCCACTCCTCTCATATTCACTGAGATCTTCTCGTCGGCGAGCACGGAGCAGACTATGTTGAGGACGAGATGGGCTAACTAGTAGCGGACGCGCGCCTGGCGCGAGGGTCGGGCAGCTGTGCCCGCACCAGCCAGCGCGCGTAGAAGCGCCTGCTATGTGGTGGAAGGTCCTAGGCGACTGGAGGAGAGGTATCGCCGTTTCCGCTGCAGTGCTGGTTGCTGGGCTAGGCGTGGCACCGTGCTCCAGCGCCCCGAAAGCGACCCCGGTAGTGGTAGAAACTGCCCCGAGCGTCGCTGAAGTGCTGCGCACGCCAGTGGAGCCAGCGAAGGTCAGGAGCGCGGAGGAAGTGAAGACTTAGGCACTCGCGGACCGTCGCCCTGAAGCGGCATGGGATAAGGACTGCGTCGCATGGGAAAACCTGAAGCAAATATCAAACGCCATGAGAGCGCCAATACGCTGGGTGCCGAATTTTTCAAATCAAATCTGCAGCTTGACCAGACGCAATCACGTTCCCTACAATGTCATCGAGTTATTCACGCCCGGAACAGATGGTGAACTAGTCGTGGGAATCGAACAAATCATGAACCGGATTCTGCATAGCCTCGCACGCGGCGAATGATCCGATCTACACCAAATCGCATGGGCTGTTATGGGGGCACCCAAGGCCGATAACCCATCCCTGAAAAGAGTTATCGCACAACTTCCCAACTGCGACCGCTACGGCAGCACGAATCACGCCGAGGCGCGAAAGACTCCCGGCGGCGACGGTCTAACGCAAGGTTCCACCTTGCCGTATATCAAAGTGCCCGAATGATTCGTCGAAAAATATCGCTCTTGTCAATAATCGTCCAATGCTTCTCAGTGGCCAGTTCAAACGACCATAGATACCCCGCCTGAATCGCCACGAGTTGATGAAGCCGGAGTCCATTGCCCGCCTGAAATGACGGGGCCCGCCGTTCACGGCGGACTCCGAAGTCAATATTGCCGGGCGGGTAGGGACTAGAACGCGTCGGGGTGAAGACCCTTGGCGATCTGCTGCACCGTGCGGATGTTGCCCCAGGATCCCGGCATGACGTCGCTGGAGTCGATGGCCACCAAGCGGTCGTTCTTCACGGCTTTCACCTGCGGGAACTTGGTGCGCAGGAAGTCCAGGGTCGCCTTCTCGTGGGCCTTGTCGAGCGTGGTGAAGACGATGACCTAGGGGTTCTTGGCCACGAGCGTTTCGGGGGAGATGACCGAGGAGAAGAACTGCGCGAATGCCTTGTCGTCGGGGCTGAAGACGTTCTCGCCGCCGGCGACCTCGATCATGTTGTACTCGATGCCCGCGCCGATGGCCGAGACGGTGTTGCCCTCCACGAAGAGCTCCGCGACGGATGGCTTCTCGGCTGTGGCGACACGCTGTTGGACGTCTTCGAGGACTTCCTGGGCCTCGGCAGCCAAGGCCGCTGCTTGTTCGGGTGCGGCGAAGATCGTTCCCATGTTCTCGATGTCGGTGAGCAGGTCGGTAACCTCCGCGCTGCCGCGGCGCTCGGCGCAGCCGGCGGTGGCGATGTAGGAGTCGGCGCCGGCCGCCTTCAGCTGGTCGATGCTGGCGAATCCCTGCTCGGCGGTGAACTCGTAGCTGGTGGGTGCATAGACCAGGTCCGGCCCAACGCCTAGCAGCACCTCGCGTGAGGGCGGTCCCTGCTCGGTCAGCTGTGTGGCGGTTCCGAGGCTCGCGAGTTCCGGCAGGAGTGCTTGGCCCTTGGTCTGTGCCTCGGCTACGACTTTGTCCGCCAGTCCCAGGCGCACCAGGATCTCGGACTGGCCCGGCGTCATGGCCACCGCCCGCTGCGGCACCCCGGCGAAGGACAGCGTGCGGCCGCAGTTCTCGATGGTTTTTTCGGCACCGGCGGATTCCGCGGGCACGATGGCGGAGACGGCCTGCCCGCAGGCGGTCAGCAGGGTGCCGCCCAGCAGCAGGCCGGAGATCAAAAGCAGGGGTTTGTTGTTCATGCGAGTTCCTTGACTGGTTCGGTGTGGTGGTTCGTGGGTTGTGGCTCCACGGGCGTTGCCGGGGGCAGCTTGGCGACGGCGATCAGCGGCCGGCCGGTCAGAGGGTGCTCGAGCCGCCGGGAGTCCACGCCGAAGCCGGCGCGGATGGCGTTCTCGTCGAGCACCTCGTGCGGGCGGCCGAGCACCTGGAGTTTTCCGGCCCGCATCAGGGCCACGTTGTCGCAGAACTCGGTCGCCAGGTTCATGTCGTGCAGGGCGGTGAGCACCGTGAGCCCGCGGGAAGTGGCCAAGGACATGAGCTCGAGCTGGAAGGCGATGTCCAGGTGGTTGGTGGGCTCGTCCAGCACCAGAACAGGGGTCTGCTGGACCAGGGTCCGGGCCAGGAGCACGCGCTGCTTTTCGCCGCCGGAGAGCCCGGCGAAGTAGCGGGTGGCCAGATGCGTTGCCCCGACTTCGCACAACGCGGTGTCGACAAGCTCGTGGTCGGAGGCCGTATCGGCGCCGAATCCGCGTTGGTGCGGCACCCTGCCCAGCATTGCCATCTCACGGACAGTGATGGGGAATTCCTGGGTGGATTCCTGGGCCATGACGGCGATCCGCTTGGCCACGTCGCGGCCGTCCAGTTTCCTGACGTCGTCCCCGTCCACGCGCACGACGCCCGCGGAGGGTTTCTGGGCGCGATAGAGGGTGCGCAGCAGAGTCGACTTGCCGCAGCCGTTGGGTCCCAGGATGCCCAGCACCGTTCCCGAGGGCACCGCAAGGGACAGGCTGTCCACGATCCGCCGGCCGCCGATCTCGACGCTGACGTTTTCGAAGGAGACGTTCACGCTCCCACCCCCGCTCCGCGGGCGCCGGAGGTGCGCATGAGCCAGAGGAAGAAGGGGGCGCCGACGGCGGCGGTGAGGATTCCCAGCGGAATCTCGGCCGGCTGGGCCACGGAGCGGGCCAACAGGTCGGTGAGCATCAGGAAGAGCGCGCCGCCCAGGATCACCAGTGGCAGCATCCGCCGGTGGTCCGAGCCCACGATCATGCGCACCGCGTGCGGCACCACCAGGCCCACGAAGCCGATGCCGCCGCACACCGCCACGGTGGTGGCGGTCAACAGGGCGGTGGCCAGCAGCAGCGTCCGGCGCATGGAGGTGACGTTCACGCCGAGGGCGATCGCGGTCTCGTCGCCGGCGAGCATGGCGTTCAGCGCCCGGGAGCGGGCCATCGCGTAGACACCGACCACGGCCAGGGCGAGCCCGGGCAGGACCAGCTGGCCGTAGCTTGCGGCCGAGACGCTGCCGAGCAGGAAGAACAGCACGGAGTAGACGTTCTGTGCCTCGGTGGTGATGGTCAGGAAGTTGGTGATGGCGGCCAGCAGGGAGCCCAGGGCGACGCCGGCCAGGATCAGCCGGGAGGGCGCGATGATCCCGCCCTGTTTCGCCAGCAGGTACACCAGCACTGTGGCCCCGGCGGCGCCGAGGAATGCCGCGGCGTTCAGGCCGATTCCTGCCATGGCGGTGGAACCCGCGACGATGGCCAGCACCGCACCGACCCCGGCCCCGGCCGAGACACCCAGGATGTAGGGCTCGGCCAGCGGGTTGCGGACGTTGGTCTGCAGCAGCGCGCCGGCCAGCGCCAGGGAGGCCCCGGCGACGCCTGCCAGCAGGGTGCGCGGCAGGCGGAAGTTCCAGACGGCCTGGTCCTGCGAGACGCTGATGGTTCCGTCGCTCATCCATGCCATGCCCGGGAGCAGGTGGCCGGTGATGATTTTCGCGGCTTCGGCCAGCGAGGTGGCCAGCGGTCCGGAGCCCGCGGAGATCAGGATGACCAGCACGATGCCGACGGACAGCAGTGCGGTGGTGCCGTGTCGCCGCCAGGCGGCAGGTCTGGGCAGCGGGGACCGCGGCGAAGGAGGCGCGGGGCGCGGCGGATCCAGGGTGGTTATCGGGGAAGCGTTCACATTGGTCACGCTATCGCGTATGAGAATCATTAGCGTTAAGTGTTACGCGTGCGCCAGGACCCGACTACCGCTGTGGATCTCCGATTGAAGACATCGAAAATCGGCGGATACCGGGTGTCACTTTCAAGAATGGGCCCATGCCGAACAGGCCGATGCGGCATGCGCCACGGTCGCTGGAACTCAAGCCTCCAAGACAATGAACAGGAAGGCCATGAAACGTGGATCAATGCGATCCTTGAAAAAGTCCGGGAACTTTTCAAGTGCTTCCGGTGACGGGGCCGGCTCTCCAACATGGGTAATGCGGAATCCCGAAGCTATGACGGACCCGAACATGGAGGACAGTGATCTGTCCCAGAAATTCAGTTGGGCTTCTTGACCGCCCATGGCCCAGCTCTCGGTCCTCTTTCGGGTCTCGAAATAGTTGGTCTTTTCTCCCTGCTCCTTTTTTCCGAGCCAAGTAGCGAACGGATGCTCAACGGAGAGAACCAAGCGACCACCTGGTTTGAGTACGCGTCTCATCTCCGCCAGGGGCGACTGCCAGTCCTTGAGGTAGTGAAGGGAGAGGGAGCAGACAACATCATCGAAGGTTTCATCATCGAACGGCAAGGGATCGGCCAAATCGGCGACACGAAGGTCGGCGTCGGGCCCTAGCCGGCCACGCGCCACGTCCAGCATGGCCTGACTGCCATCAATGCCAACGACCGTTGCTCCCCGCTCGAGGAGATCGGCGAGGGTCGGTCCAGATCCGCAACCCGCGTCTAGAACATGGTGGCCGGTCACGTCCCCGAGCAGCGAGCGTATCGCGGGCCGGTTGTAGTACTCGTTGAGAAGGCTGGAGTCGTTCTCTGCCGTATAGCCGTCGGCAATGGTGTCGTACGCAGCAGCAGCGGACTTCTCTTCAGTGCTTGGCAGGTTCATGCAGCCATCGTGCCACACAGGGCTGCAATGGCCGCCCGGCGTACCGAGGCGCGCCACCGTGTCGGAAGGCCGGAAGACGCGGCAGTCAAGTTGCAACCGGGGCAGGAACCCGGGCCGCGGGTGGCGGTGGTGCGACAGCGATCAGGGGCCGTACATGGGGCCGGGGGTTTCGTCCGTGTCCAGGGGCCGGACTTTGCTGTCCTCGAGGTAGAGATTGGTTCCGGTTTGGTCCTTGAGGGTAAGCGTGGCGATCAGCGAGACGGCCACGAGCAGGAACAGGTAGGTCGACACGGCGATCGTGGTGTTGAAGGTGCCCACGAGGGCTGTGGCGATGGTGGGGGCGAAGGCGCCGCCGAGCACCGCGCCCAACGCGTAGCTGATCGAGGAGCCGCTGAGCCGGATGCGGGCGGGGAACAGTTCGGCGTATAGGGCCGGCAGCGGACCGTAGGACAGGCCCATGACCGCACCGAAGACGATCAGGGCGATGGCGACCATGCCAATCTGGCCGGTGTCGATGAGCAGGAAGAGCGGGTACAGCCAGGCGAGCATGAACACCCAGCCGATGATGTACATCTTGCGTCGGCCGATGCGGTCGGAGAGCACCCCGGAGACCCAGGTGGAGATCAGCCAGGCCACGGACCCGATGGTGATGATGTTCAGGATCGTGCCGGCGTTCAGCTCCAGGCGCTTGGTGGCGTAGCCGAGGATGAAGCCACCGGTGAGCATGTACCCCGCGGCGTTGTTGCCCATGAAGATCAGCGTGGCCTGGACAACCTTGCCGCGGTGGTGGCGGAAGAGGGTGCCCAGCGGGGCGGTCTCGGTCTGCTTGGTGGCCTCCATCTCGTGGAAGACCGGGGACTCCTCGACCCGGGTGCGGATGTAGTGCCCGATCAGGATCAGCACGAAGCTCAGCAGGAAGGGCACCCGCCAGCCCCAGGCCAGGAACTGCTCATCGGTCAGTGCCGCGGCGAAGATGGCCGTGACTCCGGCCGCCAGCAGCATCCCGGCGGGAACACCCAGCTGCGGGAAAGCCCCGAACTTGCCGCGGCGGTCGGCCGGGGCGTGCTCGACGGCCATCAGTGCCGCCCCGCCCCACTCGCCGCCGGCGGAAAAGCCCTGGACGACGCGCAGGAACACCAGCAGGATCGGTGCCCACACCCCGATTGTGGCGTAGGTGGGGAGCAACCCGATCAGGGTGGTGCCCGCGCCCATCAGGATCAGGGTGATGATCAGCACCACCCGGCGCCCGTACCGGTCCCCGACCCTGCCCATGACCACCGCCCCGAAGGGCCGGAAGAGGAAGCTGATGCCCACGGTGGCGAAGGAGACGATCGCGGCCGCCGTGCCCTCAAGCCGCGAGAAGAACAAGGGGGCCAGCACCAGGGCGGCAGCGTTGGCGTAGATGAAATAGTCGTACCACTCGACGGTCGTGCCGATCATGGTGGCACCGGCCACCCGGCGCTGTTCGGGAGTCATCCGCTGGGAGGCCGACTGGGTGGTGCCCATGACAGTTCCTTTGTCCGCAAAAGGCTGGGGCCCGGACCCAGTGGGCAGGACCGCCACTTGTCTAATGCTCACATTGTAGGGCCTTGCGCACACCGCGGCGAGATGCTCCGGGCCTTGTCCGTGACGAGGTTTCTCGCCCGGACCCTGAAGCCCTGGAACGCGTGGTCACCATCATCACCCGGGGCCGCGTGGTCCGCGGGTACGGCCTGCGCCTCAGCCGGCGGCCAGTCGGTTCCTGCGGCGTCGGCGCAGCACGAGGTAGAGCCCGAGCGCCACGCACAGTAGGTAGATGCCGCCGACCGCGGCCCAGCCCAGCGCAAAGCCGCCCGGCGAGCCGACCAGGGTACCCATGAGCAGCGGGCCGATGGTGAACCCGCCGAACTGCCCGGCGGTGACCATGCCGGTGGCCATGCCCATCGAGGATGACGGGACGCTGCGCACCACCGCGGCCATCAGCACCACCGAGACCCCGAGGGCCGAGGCGCCGTGCAGCGCCACGGCGAGCCAGAGCAGTGCCGCCGATCCGGTGGCGCCGGCGACCAGGAACACCCCGGCACCGGCGAGCGCCATCACCGCCAGCAGCAGCAAGAGTGGCGGGGCCGCGGTGCCCCGGGACATCATCCGTCCCCAGCCCACGCGCGCCGCCACGCCGATCGCGCCGGCGGCGGCTGCCGCCAGGCCGCCGAGCACCAGGGAGAAGTCCAGTTCGCGCACCGCATAGAGGGAGAGATAGACGTTGGTGGCCTGCACGCCCATGCCGTTGACGAAGCCGAAGGTGGCCAGGGCCCAGATCAGGAACCTCAGGCTCGGCGGCTCCGGAGCGGGGCCCGCCGCGGCCACCGGCCCCACGGGTTGCGGGACCTTGGGCAGCAGCGGCACCGCAAGCAGCACGCGCAACGCCACCACGCCCAGGAGCACCGCGGCCGCGGCGCCCACGCCGCTGGCCCCGTGCCAGCCGATCCAGGCGGCGAGGGCGGGAAAGCCAATGCTGGCCACAAGCTGGCTGACCTGCACGCCCGATTGCTTGATGCCGATCCAGCCGATGCGCTGTTGCTCCGGGACGCGCTGGGCCAGGATCCGGTTGGTCACGCCGTTGGGGAAGGACTGGGCCAGGCCGGCCAGGCCCGAGGCCACCAGCAGCAGGGGATACCCGCCGGGGATAGCGGCCAGCAGCAGGGCGAGCGCGGCCAGCACGAAGACCATGCCCAGCAGGCGGGCGTCGGGCTGGCGGTCGCTGAAGCGGCCGAACGCCGCATTGCCGATGGCGCCGGCTCCGAAGCAGACCGTGGCCAGCAGGCCGAATTGCGCCTCGCTGATGGCCAGCTCGGTGATGACCAGCTCGCTGACGGCGCTCAGCCCGTAGGTCAGCAGCGGGCCGATGCCCACCGCGACCAGCAGGATGGCCAGCAGGGAATACCCGGGGTGCCCGGCGCGTGCCTTCATCCAGGCTCTCCTCAAGTCAGTCGGGGATTCCGGGGGATCCCGGACCGGGCTCCAGTGTTTCACACCCGGGGCGCGTCCCCGCAAAGCGCGTGAGGGCCCTTGAATGCCCCCGCCCCCGGTGCTAGACCTGAAGGCATATGGCACCGGCTCATGGGCGTCGCCCGGTGGGGGCGGGGAGCCCTGCGCGCCGGTGTGGATTCCAACCGGGCCCGCGCGGCCCGACGAAGGGGCTCTGATTCCCATGGCAGGCAAGCCGCTGCAGGACGACGTCACCGACAAGGACCTGGCCGTCTCGCCGCCCCTGCGCAGCGCGGTGGGCCTGCCCAGCCTGCTGGCCTCCATTCCCCTTGCGCTGAACGAAATGGGCCCGGGCCGGGCGGCGAAGACGCTGCTGCACATGAACCAGAAGGACGGCTTCGACTGCATGAGCTGCGCCTGGCCGGATCCGCCGCACCGCAAGACGGCCGAGTTCTGCGAGAACGGGGCCAAGGCGGTGTCCTGGGAGGCGGACCCGCTGAAGGTGCCCTCCACGTTCTGGGCGCAGCACCCGGTCTCCGAGCTCAAGGAGCGCAGCGAGTACTGGCTGGGGCAGCAGGGCCGCCTCATCGAGCCGGTCTACAAGCCGGCCGGGTCCGACCTCTACCGCCCGGTCTCCTGGGAGAACGCCTTCGGCCTCATCGCCGGGGAACTGCAGCGGCTGGACTCCCCGAACGAGGCCACCTTCTACACCTCGGGCCGGGCCAGCAACGAGGCCGCCTTCCTCTACCAGCTCTTCGTGCGCGCGCTGGGCACCAACAACCTGCCCGACTGCTCGAACATGTGCCACGAGTCCACGGGCGTGGCCCTGACCAAGAGCATCGGGGTGGGCAAGAGCGCGATCGCCTACGAGGACTTCGCCAAGGCCGACCTGATCATCGTCATGGGGCAGAACCCGGGCACCAACCACCCGCGCATGCTAACCGCACTGGAGGAGGCCAAGGACGCAGGGGCCTCCATCGTGGCCATCAACCCGCTGCCCGAGGCCGGGCTGATCAACTTCAGGAACCCGCAGCGCCCGCGCGGGCTGGTCGGCAAGGGCACCGCCCTCGCCGATGCGTACCTGCAGATCCGCCTGGCCGGGGACATGGCCCTGATGCAGGCGCTGGCCAAGCGCGTGTTCGAGGCCGAGGATGCCGCTCCGGGTTCGGTGCTCGCCCACGACTTCCTCGCCGAGCACTGCACCGGGCTTCAGGCCTACCGCGACCACCTCTCCACCCTGTCCGAGGCCGACGTGCTGGCCGCCACCGGGCTGGACAGCACGCAGATCGACGACCTGGCCCGCCGCTACCTGCTGGCCGACCGGGTCATCGTCACCTGGGCCATGGGCCTGACCCAGCACACCAAGGCCGTGGACACCATCACGGAAATCATGAACGTGCTGCTGCTGCGCGGGAACATCGGGCGCCCGGGCGCCGGGCCCTGCCCCATCCGCGGGCACTCCAACGTCCAGGGGGACAGGACCATGGGCATCTGGGAGCAAATGCCCGAAGCCTTCATGGACAGGCTGGCGGCCGAGTTCGACTTCGAGCCGCCGCGTGGGCACGGCTGCGACGCGGTGCAGAGCATCCAGGGTATGGCCGAGGGCCGCATCAAGGTGCTCGTGGCCCTCGGCGGGAACCTGGTCCACGCCGTGTCCGACACCAATGCGGCGCAGGAGGCCATCGGGCGGACGCGGCTCTCGGTGCAGATCTCCACCAAGCTCAACCGCTCCCATGCCTTCACCGGTGCCGCGGCGCTGATCCTGCCGACCCTGGGGCGCAGCGACATCGACGTGCAGAAATCCGGGGTCCAGTTCGTCACCGTGGAGGACACCGTCTGCGCGGTGCACGCCTCCCAGGGCCGGGTCATGCCGGTCTCCGACAAGATGCTCTCGGAGGTCGCCATCGTCTCGCGCCTGGCCCGCCGGGTGCTGGGGCCCGACCACCCGTTCACCTGGGAGGCCTTTGAGGAGGACTACGACACCATCCGCGAGCACATCTCCCGCGTGGTCGACGGCTTCGAGGACTTCAATGCGAAGGTGCGGGTGCCCGGCGGCTTCATCCTTCCGCACCCGCCGCGGGATACGCGGACCTTCCCGACCCCCAGCGGCAAGGCGGTGATCACGGTCAACGAGCTGGCGACCCTTGCGCTGCCGGCCGGGCGGCTGATCCTCCAATCCCTGCGCGCACACGACCAGTTCAACACCACCACCTATTCGCTGAACGACCGGTACCGCGGGGTGCACAAGGGGCGCAACGTCATCTTCGTGAACCCGCAGGACCTCGCCGAGCTGCACCTGGCCGACGGCTCACACGTGGACGTGCACTCGGAAGCCGGGGACGGGGTGGATCGGGTGCTTCGCGGATTGCGGATCATTTCCTACCCCAGTGCCCGCGGCTGCGCGGCGACCTATTTTCCGGAGGCCAACGTGCTGGTGCCGCTGTCCGCGACGGCCGAGGGGTCGAACACCCCGGTGTCCAAGGCCGTCATCGTGCGCCTTGAGCCGGTCGCGGCGCCGGCCTTCGGCTAGATTGCGGCCGGTCCCGGCGCCTGTGACGGCACCGGTTCTTCGGGCCCTTGGTCCAGGCGGAAGGGCGGATAGGCGTCGGTCAAAAGCACCACATAGGCCACGGTCCGCTGGATCCAGCGGTTCAGCCCCAGGATCAGGTCAAAGAGCCCCTGCGGGTAGCGGCCGGTGACCAGCAGGATCACGGCGGCGATCAGCACCAGCACCCCGAGCAGGGTGATGCCGGTGTCTTCGGTGTCCCATGAGCCGCCGGAGAGCGCCCCGATGACCAGCAGGTGCGGCAGCGCGAGCAACCACGACTTCACCAGCACCTTCCATCGCGAGAGCCGCGCCGGGTAGGCCACGTCGAATTGGGCTGCATAATTTCCGCGCGCCAGGGTGAACGGCGGGTAGTCGTCGGTGCCCAGCACCCCGTAGGCGTAGTACGACACCCGCCATTGCCAGCGCAGCACCCCGACGGAGAACTGGAACCACGAGGCGGGGTACCGCCCGGTCGCCAGGATCACCAGGCCGGCGGCAACGGTCACCACGCCGAAGGCCACCCACAGCAGGAGAAGCACCACGAGGTGGGGGATGGCCAGGAACCACTTGACAAGCCACATCCAGCGCGAGAGGCCCGGGTCAAGCCGGCCGGACAGGCGTACGGGCCCCGTAGTTCCCGCACCCGGTTCGCCGTTCCCGGCCGGGGCACCGGCCGAGATGGAGCGCCCCAGGCCGGCGGCGCCGACGAGGATGGCCGCAATGCCCAGGCCGGTCCCGGCCAGGGCCATCGCGAGGCCCTGGGGCATCTCGCGGAAGTCCTCAATGGCCAGGGATCCGAGGGAGGCGAGAACGAGCAGCGCCCCGATCAGGAGCATCGCCAGGTGGATGGCGGACATATGTGGTTGGTCGGGTGTCGGGGTGCTCGGTGCTGGCTGGGTGGTCATGGTGTTCGGCTTTCACGATGTTGGAGAGGGGGACGAGCGTGGATTAGATGGTGATGGCGATCTTGCCGCGTGCCTTGCCCGCGACCAGGTAGGCCATGGCCTCGGGCACCTGCGCCAGGTCGAAGGTCCGCTCGAGGTGCGGGAACACGGCGCCGGATTCGATGAAGGTATCCAGTTCCTCCAGGTCGGTGGCGCGCTGGGCGGAGGCCAGCATGCCCAGGCGCTGGCCGATGAAGGGCGAGATCGCCACGGCCCGGAACTGGCGTCCCATGCCCAGCCACTTCCCGGTGCCCTCGCCGCCGACGATGATCGCGGTGCCCGTGGGCGTCAGGGCGCGGCGCAGCCGGCGCAGGCCCGGGTTTCCGGCGATGTCGATGATCAGGTCGTAGCGCCGCGAGCCGTCGGCAAAGTCCTCGCGCGTGTGGTCGATGGCGTGGTCTGCGCCCAGCTTCAGCACCAGGTCCTGCTTGGTTGGCCCCGCGACGCCGGTGACCTCGGTGCCCAGCGCCTTGGCCAGCTGTACGGCATGGCTTCCGACCCCGCCGGAGGCCCCGGTCACCAGGACCCGCTGGCCGGCGGCAATCCGTCCCGCGCGCAGCGCCTGGAGGGCCGTGGCGCCGGAGACCGGAAGCACCGCGGCCTGGGCGAAGTCCAGGCCCGAGGGTTTGGGGGCCAGCCGGTCCTCGCGGGCCACCGCGTACTCGGCGAAGGTTCCCTTCCCGAATCCGTGCACCGCGTCACCCACCGCGAAGCGGGTGACCGCGGAACCGATCGCCGCCACCGTGCCGGCCAGATCGAGGCCGGGAACGGGGTTCCGGGGCCCGCGCAATCCGAAGGCCAGGCGCATGAGCAGCGGCGTGCCCGTCATGACGTGCCAGGTTCCGCGGTCCAGGCCGGCGGCGTGCACTCGCACCAGCACCTCGTTGTCCCGCGGCACGGGGATGGGCAGGTGCGCCTCGTGGAGCACCTGCCCATCCCCGTAGCGGTCCTGCGCGATGGCCCGCATCGAGCCTTGGGGCGGAATGCTTCCAACGGTTTCGATTCCTCGTGCTGGATGTCGCTTGGCGCCGTTCATGGCGTTTCCTTCCGGGATGCAAGGCCTCGCGAGTCGAAACCTTACTTAGTACGAGAGGCTAACTTACATTGTACGAAAATGCGATAGGATCGGGCCATGAAGTCCGAGGAAATCCGGGAAAAATCGCCCGCACGCATGCCGCTCAGTCGGGAACGGGTGCTCACTTGCGCCGTTTCGATTGCCGACCGGGACGGCATCGGGGCGCTGACCATGCGGTCGCTGGCAACGGCCCTCGAGGTGAAGCCCATGTCCCTCTACTATTACGTGGCCAACAAGGGAGAGATCCTGGATGCGCTCGTCGACATGGTCTATGCGGAAATCGATGTCCCGACGGTAGGCGGGGAGTGGAGCAATGAAATGCGCCGCCGCGCGGTCTCGGTGCGGGAAGCGCTGGGCCGCCATCCCTGGGCCATTGGCTTGCTGGAGTCACGCACCGCCCCCGGCCCGGCGACGCTTCGCCACCACGATGCGACCCTCGGGGTCCTGCGCGCCGCCGGGTTCTCCGTCAAGTCCGCGGCGCATGCCTATGCGTTGCTGGACAGCTACACCTATGGCTTCGCCATGCAGGAAGCCGCGCTTCCCTTCAGCGGGCCCGACACCGCGGCGAGCGTCACCGACCCGATCGTCCAGATGTTCGCCACGGGCGAGTACCCGCACCTCATGGAAATCGCGACGGAACACGTGTTGCAGCCGGGATACGACTTCGGCGACGAGTTCGGGATCGGCCTGGAGCTGATTCTCGAATCCCTGACGCGCTGGATCGACGAGGGCTAGGGTTCCCTCGTCCGCTTAGCTGTTCTCGGTGCCCAGCAACCGGCGAGCGAGGTCCTTCACGCGGGCGTGAATGTCATCGCGCACCAACTCCATGCGTTCGCGGCCCTCGATGCCGCGCAGGCTCGGTTCGTCGGTTTCCCAGGTTTCCACCCGGACCCCGTCGAGTTCCGGAACCTTGGCCTCGGCGCCCAGGACGATGACCAGGCCGGCCTCGCGCATGTGCTCCTCGGTCAAGGGCTTTGGCTGTTCGGCGGTGATGTCGACACCCAGGTCCAGCAAGACCTCGGCGGAAAGCCCGTTGACGGCGGATCCCGGATTGGTCCCGGCCGAGGTTACGACGACGTCGCTGCCCGCCTCGAGCTTCATGAGCCCGGCCGCCATCTGGGACTTGCCGCCGTTCTTGACGCAGACGAACAGGACGGCCGGCTTCTTGGTAGTGTGTGCGTTCTGTTCCATGCTCATGCCTTCGGTGCCAGCGTGGCGGCCAGGGAATCCAGGGCGCCCGGAACCAGCGAGTAGTAGGC
Organism: Paeniglutamicibacter sp. MACA_103; assembly: GCF_045798555.1. Classification (NCBI taxonomy): domain Bacteria; kingdom Bacillati; phylum Actinomycetota; class Actinomycetes; order Micrococcales; family Micrococcaceae; genus Paeniglutamicibacter; species Paeniglutamicibacter sp. MACA_103. The sequence goes on from NZ_JBIXLN010000001.1 coordinate 101,689, forward strand.
CCAGACCCCACGCTTCTCGCGGTTCAACAGCCCCGCCTCGACCATGACCTTCAGGTGGTGGGAGACGGTGGGCTGGCCCAGTCCCAGGGGTTCGGAAAGGTCGCAGACGCAGGTCTCGGCTTCGGGGGACGCGGAAACGATCGACAGTATGCGCAACCGGTTGGGGTCGGCGAGCGCCTTGAAGCGCGCGGCGAGGGCCTCGGCCTCGGTCGCTTCCAGTGTTTCCTGCCCCTGGGCGGGGACGCAGCACGGGGCGCCCGCTTCGGCGGCGGGGACAGCGGCGATTTCCTCGCGGGTATGAATGGCTACCGGGGTGGACATGTGGCATCCATCGCTTTCTTTTCGGCTCCGGACCGGAGATTGACAATCGTCGATATATGCAAGGATACTCGATATATCGACGCTCGTCGATGCTTGCTTTCTGGAGAAGGATTTCCGTGACACCCACCATTGCGCCCGCAGACACGGGGCACATCACCGCCAAGCTGTCCACGCTGGATCGGTACCTTGCCCTGTGGATCCTGGCTGCCATGGCGCTGGGGCTCGGTCTGGGCCGGCTGATTCCCGGACTCGGCGCGGCGCTGGATTCCATCCAGGTCGCCGGTGTCTCCCTGCCGATCGCCCTGGGCCTGCTGGTGATGATGTATCCGGTGCTGGCCAAGGTCCGCTACGACGAGACGCACCGGGTCATCGGCGACAAGAAGCTCATGATCACCTCGCTGGTGATCAACTGGCTGCTGGCCCCGGCCTTCATGTTCGTCCTGGCCTGGATCTTCCTGGCCGACCTGCCCGAATACCGCACCGGGCTGATCATCGTCGGACTGGCCCGCTGCATCGCCATGGTGCTGATCTGGAACGACCTCGCCTGCGGAGACCGCGAGGCGGCCGCCGTGCTGGTGGCCATCAACTCCGTCTTCCAGGTCGTCGCCTTCGGCGCGCTGGGCTGGTTCTACCTGCAGCTGCTCCCGTCCTGGCTGGGGCTTCCCACCACCAGTGCCGAATTCTCCGCCTGGACCATCACGCTCTCGGTCTTGGTCTTCCTCGGAATCCCGCTGGTTGCCGGATTCCTGACCCGCACGCTGGGGGAGAAGGCCAAGGGCCGCGAATGGTATGAAAACAAGTTCCTGCCCAAGCTCGGCCCCTGGGCGCTCTACGGCCTGCTGTTCACCATCGTGATCCTCTTTGCCTTGCAGGGCGACACCATCATCGCCAAGCCCCTGGACGTCGCGCGGATCGCGCTGCCGCTGGTCTTCTACTTCACCGTCGTCTTCGGTGCCTCGATGCTCATCGGCCGCCTGCTGGGCATGGGGTACGAACGCACCACCACGCTGGCCTTCACCGCGGCGGGCAACAACTTCGAACTGGCCATCGCCGTGGCCATCGCCACCTTCGGGGTCACCAGCGGCCAGGCGCTGGCCGGAGTCGTCGGCCCCCTCATCGAGGTGCCGCTGCTCGTGGCCCTGGTCTACGTCGCACTCTGGTCGCGCAAGTTCTTCCCTTCCTTCAACCCAGCAAAGGCACGAGCATGAACACCACCGCCCCCAAGCCCTCCGTCCTGTTCGTCTGCGTCCACAACGCGGGACGCTCGCAGATGGCAGCGGCCTTCCTGTCCAACCTCTCCGCCGGTCAGATCGAGGTCCGCTCCGCCGGCTCGCAGCCGGCCGACACCGTGAACCCGGCGGCCGTGGCAGCCATGAACGAAGTCGGCATCGACATGTCCGCCGAGGTTCCCAAGATCCTCACGACCGAGGCCGTGAAGGAATCGGACGTGGTCATCACCATGGGCTGCGGAGACACGTGCCCGATCTTCCCCGGCAAGCGCTACGAGGACTGGGAACTGGAAGACCCCGCAGGGCAGGGCGTCGAGGCCGTCCGGCCGATCCGCGACGACATCCGCGCCCGCATCGAGACGCTCATCTCCGAGATGCTCCCCGCCACCGCCTAGCGAGTGCACACCCCAGGGATGGAGAAGGACATGAACGAGAACCACCCGGTGATTGTCATCGGCGCCGGGCCCATCGGCCTGGCCGCCGCGGCACACCTGCTCGAACGCGGGCAGCGGGTGCGCGTGCTGGAAGCCGGCAGCAGCGCCGGCTCGGCCATCCAAAAATGGGGGCACATCAGGCTCTTCTCCATCTGGCGCTGGAACATCGACGCCGCGTCCCGCCGGCTGCTTCAGTCCCCGGCCGAGGGCTACGCCGGGGACTGGCAGGCACCACGCGAAACCCGGCTCCCCTATGGTGCGGAACTGGTCGAGGAATACCTTCGGCCGCTGGCCGCCCACCCCGCCCTGGCGCCAATAATCAGCTACGGGCACCGCGTCACCTCCGTCACCCGCATCCAACCCGATGGCGGGGGCATGGACAAGGCGCGCACCCACGGACGCGAGGACTCGCTCTTCCTGGTGCGCACCGCCACCGCATGCGGTCCCGAGGACCTGGTGGCCCGGGCCGTCATCGACGCCTCGGGAACCTGGGGGAGCCCCAACCCGGTCGGCCGCTCCGGCATCGAGGCGATCGGCGAGGCCGAGGCGCGTGCCGCCGGCCTGGTCACATCCCCGCTGCCCGACCCGCTGGGAGCGGGCCGTGAGCATTTCGCCGGCAAGAGCATCCTGGTGCTCGGTGCCGGACACTCCGCGGCCAACACCCTGATCAGCTTGGGCCGGCTGCGCCAGCGGCAGCCCGACACCCGCATCCTTTGGGGACTGCGCGGGGTCGCCAACCCGATCCGCCTCTACGGCGGCGGATCGGCGGACGAACTGCCCGCCCGCGGACAGCTGGGCACGTCCCTGCGCCGCTTCGTCGAAAACGGCGACATCTCGATCCTTGAAAACGTTTCGGTCACCTCGCTCGAACGCGGTCAGCGGCTTGAGGTGTCACTGGCCGACGGGCGTCGGCTGGAGGTGGACCTGGTGGTTCCATCCACCGGGTTCCGCCCCGATCTTTCGATGCTTTCCGAGCTTCGCCTGGACCTGGATGAGATCGTGGAGGCCCCGCGCAAGCTCGGCCCGCTCATCGACCCGGAGTTCCACAGCTGCGGCACCGTTTCCGCCCACGGCGAGCGCATCCTGGCCCACCCCGAGACCGGCTTCTACATCGCGGGCATGAAGAGTTACGGGCGCGCCCCGACCTTCCTCATGGCCACCGGCTACGAGCAGGTGCGCTCGATTGCCGCCTCGCTGGCCGGGGACCGCGTATCCGCCGACAACCTTGAACTGCAACTGCCCGAAACCGGCGTCTGCTCCACGGACCTGGGCGGTTCCTGCGACTCCCCGGCGCCGGAGGCGCAGTCAGGGGCGGAAGCATGCTGCGGCCCGCAGCCGGTCTCCATCCGTTTCGCCACCGGAACGCTGCACGGACACGCCGAGCTGGTCGGCGGCAAGGACAAATAGCCGGGGCGGCCGGAGCCGCCTGCCCGCGACACCGGCACCTTCGGGCGCGCCCGGACGGACGCACCCTCTCCCGGCTTCCGGCTGCCGGCCTCCGGAGTCCAAACCGTCGGTCGGGTTTTCTAGACTGGTTTCATGGCAACGTCGTCATCGGGCCCAGGTTCCGGCAGCATCACAGATGCTGTTCGCACCGATGCGGCGGCCCACGACTTGTCGTTCGGAGCCCTGGTGGGACGCGGCCTGGACATCGACGCGTTCTTGGCCGACTACTTCGCACACACCGGAGTGGACGGGATTCGCACGGTCACCCTCGCGCTGGGCCGGGCGCCCGTTGAGGTGGAGCCCTTCGAGATGGTCGAGGGCATCGGCGCGCTGGAGTCCCTGAAGTCCTGCGCCGGCGCGGTGCAGGCCGAGATCACCTGCGCCCACGTGGATGCCGTCACCGCGGACCGCACCGAGCGAGGGGTTCGAGTGAAGCACCCGAGATGGGGCATCGGCGGGGACGTCGCCATCGCCCGGCATGAGCCCCCGCGTTCCGGAGTCGAATACGTGAACTTCTGCCAATTGCTCGTCTCCGGGCTGCCGTTCACCCTTCAGGGACTGAAATACGGCGTGGTCAACGAGGCCGAGGCGCGGATCATCTACCGCGAGACCCGGCACCTGGATGCGGCTGCCAGGACTGAGATCGACGCCCGTTTGTTCACCGACGTGCACACCTGCTTCGGCCTGGGCGGAATAAAACTCGCCTCGATGATCCGCCACTGGGCCCTGGCCTACGCGAGCGACACCGAGACGGAAGTGGCCGCCAAGGCGATGAAGGACCGCTACGTCAACATCTATCCGCTCGACGCGCACCGGATGAAGCTCGTCGGGATCCTGCCCACCGAATACGGGGTGGCGATCGCCCAGGTCCTGGCCCGGGAAACCGGCCACGCCCAGGCGGCGGGCGACGTCCGCAACAGCGCCCAGGTCGCCGCCGACACGGTCCTGGAAGCGCTGACCGGTGTGAGCGACCCCTCCAATTTCCCCGTTCAGCTGAGCCTGGTGATGACCGACCGAACCCTGTACCAGGGTCATTCGGAACCTGCATACCTGCAGGGATACGGCATCATTTCCGCCCAGAAGGCCCGGGAGCTGTTCGTCGGGAATCCGGCGAACCCGCTGGATTCCTGGCTCCGCCGGCTCTACACCGCCCCGGGAACCGGGGACCTCGTGGCCATGGACCAGAAAGCGCGCCTGTTCACCGGCGGACTGAAAAAGTTCATCACCGTCCGCGACCAGTTCTGCCGCACCCCGTACTGCGGCGGCCGGATCCAGCACCTGGACCACATCGTCCAGTCCGCCCGCGGCGGGGAAACCCGGGTTGAAAATGCCAGTTCCCGATGCGCCTGGTGCAATGCCACCAAGGAGGCACCCGGCTGGGAGGAGGCGCCCGTCCCCGGGGGCCGGCACACGCTGCGTGTCACCACCTCCAGCCGACACGTCCACACCTCCATGGCACCGCCGATGCCAGGCACGGATATCTACCCGGTGCAACCGGTCTCCCCGCCTCCGCCACCCCACCGGCGGCAGTAGGCCGCGCCTCGTGGTAGTGATGTTTCCGTTGGCCAATCTGTGTTTGTGTGCCTCAGGGGAAGAATCCGGACCGGCCCGCTTTGGCATGCCTCCTGTCAATACAACTTCGCGCCAGGCGCGGTTCCCTCTTAATAGAACCCTGATCCCGCCAATTCGAGTGGCGGCGACCGGGCGCGCTATGGTCGACTAGATGCTGTTCATGTGTCGTTAACCAGGAGGACTCCTTGCCGTACCAGGCGAAAAAACCGATGGCCGCCGCGCCCGTACTTCAAGCCCTCCCGAAGCGACGGATAGCGTTGGCGCTTGGCCTTGGCCTCGTGCTCACCGGCTGCGGCGCCGACTACCCCCTAGGCGAGGCGCAACGCCAGGCCGCGGAGAACAACTCCTCGAACCTCACGGGCACCGTCACCGGCGGCGGCTCGAGTGCCCAGAACTCGGCCATGAACGCCTGGATCGGCGGATTTGCCACGATGCATCCCAAGGTCCAGGTGCAATACGCATCGGTGGGTTCCGGCGCGGGACGCGCGGGCCTGTTGGCGGGCGCCACTAACTTCGCCGGATCCGATGCCTACCTCAAGGAGTCGGAAGTGGCCCGTTCCCAAGAGACTTGCGGACCAGCCGGGGCCATCAACATCCCCACCTACATCTCGCCGATTTCCGTAGCCTTCAACCTGCCGGGCATCAAGGAACTGAACTTCGATGCCGCAACCATCGCCAAGATCTTCGGCGGCAAGATCACCTCGTGGCAGGACCCCGCCATCAAGGCGTTGAACCCGGGTGTCGCCATCCCGGATGTCCCCCTGACGGCCGTCGCGCGCTCGGACGACTCGGGCACCACGGAGAACTTCACCGACTACCTGCATGCCGCCGCGCCCGAAAACTGGACGCACGATCCTTCCGGATCCTGGCCCGGCGGGCTGGGCAGCGAGCAGGCCCAGGGCAACTCCGGGGTCGTCACCACGGTGGCCCGCACCGTCGGTGCCGTGACCTACGCCGATGATTCGCTCGTGGACAAGACGCTGGGCAAGGGGAAGCTGCGCGTGGGCGATTCCTTCGTTGCCGTCAGCGGCGAAGCGGCGGCCATCGCGGTCAGCGCCTCGCACCGGGTCCCCGGCCGCGGCGCCAACGACATTGCCCTGGAACTCGACCGCAGCACCACCAAAACCGGTGCCTACCCACTGGTCCTGGTCTCCTACTTCATCGTCTGCAGCGGCTACACCGATCCGAATACGATGGAGCTGGTCAAGGCCTTCGGCCACTACGTCGTCAGCGACGAGGGACAACAGGTCGCCGCCGATTCGGCCAAGAGCGCGCCGATGCCCAAGGAGCTTGCCGCCGAGGCCGCCGCGGCGATCGATTCGATCACGCTGCGCCAGTAGTTCCCTGCACGCGACCTGCCCAACGCCTCATGGTGATGGGCAGGTCCCGTTCCATTTTTCACCGGCTTGAAGATGCGGGCCACCAGCACCGGCGGGGTTGTCAGCAGCAGGGACAGCAGACACACCGCGGCGCCAGGTATTCGCCTCCTGGTCCGCCGACCGGTCCCCGTCGGCGCGCCCGGGGTGGAACCTACGCGCAATTGCGCCCTAGCGCGCCCCGTTTTCAGGTCCCGGTCCTTGGAGAAAGTTCCGAGGGAACCAACAGCTAGAGCAGTGCGGCGAAGCGTTCCGCGGCCGCGGTCGCCCCGGCGACGATGATCTCGTCGTCCTCGTGCAGCACGGTCTGGGTGGTGGTGTAGTCCCAGTCGCGGTCCTGCCGCTTCACGGCCACGACGGTGACGTGGTGCCTGGCCCTGATCCCGGTGTCTCCCAAGGCCTTGCCCAGCGCTTCCTTCGGCGGGCGGGTCTTGACCATCGCGAACCCGTCCTCGAACTCGACGTAGTCGAGCATGGCGCCGCGGACCAGGTGCGCCACGCGGCGCCCCATGTCCTGCTCGGGGCGGATCACGTGTTCGACGCCGAGCTGCTCCAGGATTTGCCCGTGCGCGGCGCTGACGGCCTTGGCCCAGATCGTGGGCTTGTTGAAGCGCAGCAGTGCCGAGGTGGTCAGGATGCTCGCCTCCAGGTCGCTGCCGATGCCGACCACCGCGCGGTCGAAATCGTGCACCGAGAGCTGGCGCAGCACCTCCTCCTTGGTGGAATCGGCGCGCACCACGTGGGTGAGGCGACCGTTGAACGATTGGACGATGTCCTCGTCGTTGTCGATGCCCAGCACCTCGGTGCCGGCCGCGGCAAGCTCCAGGGCCAGAGCACCGCCGAAGCGCCCGAGCCCGATGACCACCACTGAGTTGGCCTCGGCGATGCGTTCCATCGATTTGGGGGTGAACAGATGATGCTTAGCCAATGAGTGGCCTCTCTTTCGGGAATTCGTACATCACGGGACGGGCGCGCAACGCGAGCGCGGAGGCCAGCGTCACGGGCCCCAGCCTCCCGATGAACATCAGGAACACCAGCAGCAGCTGGCCCGCAGGGGGAAGGGAAGCGGTGATGCCGGTGGACAGGCCCACGGTGGCGAAGGCGGAGATCGTTTCAAAGAGCAGGCGGTCCAGGCCGAAGTCGGTCATCAGCATCAGCGCCATGGTGGAGCCGATGACCAGGGCCACGGCCAACAGCACGATGGTGATCGCTTGGCGGTGGACCGAACGCGAGAGCCGCTTGCCGAAGATGTTCACCGCTGTGCCGCCCTGCACCTCCGTGAGCAGGATGAAGAACAATACGGCGAACGTGGTGATCTTCAGGCCGCCCGCGGTGCCGGCCGGGCCGCCTCCAATGAACATCAGGACGTCGACGCCCAGCCAGGTCGCCGGATCCATCTGGCCGAAGTCCAGGGAGTTGAAGCCGGCGGTGCGGGTCATGACCGACTGGAAGAACCCCGCCAGCAGCTTGTCCGCCGTGGACAGCACGCCCAGGGTCTTGGGGTTCGACCACTCCAGGGCGCAGATGAACGCGGTGCCGGCGGCCAGCAGACCGGCCGTTCCAACGACAACCAGCTTGGTGTTCATGGTCCAGTGCAGCGGCCTGCGGTAGTGCCGCCCGAGCTCGAAGAGCACCGGGAAGCCCAGTCCGCCGACGATGATGGCGGCGGCGATCGGCAGGCAGATCCACGGGTCGCCCACGAAGCCCATCAGGTTGTCGCTGAAGAGCGCGAACCCTGCGTTGTTGAACGCCGAGACGGAGTGGAAGGTGCCCAGCCACAGGGAATGGCCCCATGGGTTGCCCAGTCCCACGGCAAAGCGAAGGGTCAGCGCCAGGGCCACGACCAGTTCGGTTGCCACGGTGATGCGCAGGACGCCCAGCAGCACCGAGCGCACGTCGCCGAAGCCCGTCGTCTTGGTTTCCGCCGCGGCCTGGATGCGCGACTTGAGTCCCAGCCGCCTGGCCATCAGCACCCCGAGCAGCGAGGCGAAGGACATGATGCCAAAGCCGCCCAGCTGGATCTGCACGAGGATCGCCACCTGCCCGAAGGGGGTCCAGTAGGTCGCAGTGTCAACTACCGCCAGCCCGGTGACGCAGACGGCGGAGGTGGCGGTGAACAGGGCTTCAAGGAATCCGGCGCCGCCGGGGCCTACCTTGGCCATCGGGAGCATCAGGACAGCGGTTCCCAGGGCGATTGCCGTGCCGAAGCCGAGGGCGATGCCCTGGGCCGGATGCCGGGGGAGCAGTGCCCGGGCCAGGGCCCGGGACTTGCTAACGGTGAGGGGCATGGAACCCAGAATATGCCCTGTGGGCAAGTATCCACGGATAGGAACGCCCGCACCCGCGAATTCCCCTCACCGGCGGCAGCGCCGGCACGAACATTCCGGTGGCGGGAGCAGGGTGCCGGAACGTCGCGACGCGGCAATACCTTTCAATATTGGGGATTGGCGTTCTAAGCTCGTGCCCATGAGCATCGACCTCGAAAGCCTGTACCGCGACCTGCACGCCAACCCCGAACTTTCCTTCCGCGAACACCGCACGGCCGGGATTGTTTCCGGGCATCTGCGGGAACTGGGCCTGGACGTCCAGGAGGGCATCGGCGGCACGGGCGTGGCCGGGGTCTTGGCAAACGGCCCCGGGCCGACGGTCATGCTGCGCGCCGACATGGATGGCTTGCCCGTCCTGGAGGCGACCGGCCTTGAGTATGCCAGCACTGCCACGGGCACTGACCCCGAGGGACGCCCGGTGCCCGTGATGCATGCCTGCGGCCACGACGTGCACGTCACCTGCCTGCTGGGAGCCGTGGAACGGCTGGCCGCCGGGCGCGGATCGTGGTCCGGGACGCTGGTGGCACTTTTCCAGCCCGCCGAGGAATCCGGCGGCGGCGCCCAGTCAATGGTCGACGCCGGACTCCTCGAAAAGGTGCCGGCACCGGACGTGGTCCTCGGGCAGCATGTGGCGCCGTTTCCCGCCGGATGGCTTGGACTGCACCCCGGAGTGGCCATGTCCTCGGCCGATTCGCTGGCCATCACCCTGCACGGCTCGGGCGGGCACGGTTCGCGGCCGGAGACCACCGTGGACCCGGTGCTGCTGGCGGCCGCCACCACCATGCGCCTGCAAGGCATCGTCTCGCGGGAACTTGCCGCCAGCGACCAGGCGGTGCTCACCGTCGGGCAGATCCATGCCGGCACCAAGAACAACATCATCGCCGCGCAGGCCACCCTGGGCCTGAGCGTGCGGACCTTTGACGAGAGTGTTCGCGCCAAGATGCTCGGTTCCATCGAGCGGGTCGTGCGCGGGGAGGCCATGGCCTCGGGGTCGCCCAGGGAGCCGGTGATCACGCTGGAGGAACATTTCCCGCTGACCGTCAATGACCGGGATGCGTCCGCTCGGGTGACCGCGGCGCTGTTCGAGCGCTTCGGTGCAGGGATGGTCATTGATCCTGGTGCGGTGGCAGGCAGCGAGGATGTCGGTGTTCTCGCCACGGCGGCCGGCGCGCCGCTGGTGTACTGGCTGCTGGGCGGGGCGGACCCGGGCCTGTTCAAGGACTTCGCGACCACCGGCAGGATGCCCGAGGATATTCCGTCGAATCATTCACCGCATTTTGCCCCGCTCATCCAGCCGACCCTCGGCGTGGGCGTCGAGGCCCTGGTGACCGCCGCACGGGTATGGCTTGACGGGTGATCATTGGCCCCGGCCCGGGGGGGACCTATGGTGCCGTGAGCGGAATCCGGCGGGCCGGGGCAAGTTCACGGGAATACAGCGTATGGTGTGGCGGTAGGGGTACCTTCCCCTTACTTTTGGGAATGCGGAGCATTCCCGGCTAGGACGGCACAGAATGTCGAAGTCACCACGCAAGGCAGAAGCCAAGAAACCCTCGAAGTCCATCAAGGAAAAGCGCGCCGAAAAGCGCACCAAGTCCGCGGGCGAAACGATCCTAGACCCGGTACGCAAGGTCTCGAAATAGCCGCCATGCGGCGTGGCTGATCCAAGTGGCCACCCCGGGAACGCATGAAAATGCCTGTCCGTCTCAAGCGCAAGCTTCGACGGGCAGGCATTTTCGTGGGCGGAAGCGGTCCGCGAGCCGCTAGCGGATGCCGGCGCCGCGGTAGACCCGGACCCAGGTGTCGGGCGTGACGCCCAGTGCGCGGCGCTGTCCCGCCACATCCACGGTCAGCGTCACGCGCCACTCGGGGCTCGGCTGGAAGGCCTTGAGCAGTGGTCCGCGCAGCGTCTGGTTGCCGTCGCTGACCTCGATCACGCGACGCAGGTGCTCCGGTCCAAGGTCCTCGGCCCGCACCATGGTTTCGCGGCGGGGTCCCACCGGGCCACGAGGAGCCTTAACGATCTTCCGCGCCTCGCGCATTGCCTCCGAACGCCGGGCAATGCGTTCCGCCCGCTGTGCCGTGGTGCCGCTGAGGGACAACGGGGCGGGGGAGAAGCTGGGGATGGCCGTGATGCGGATGACCGCCTGCGGGTCCTTCTTGGCGACCTTGGCCCAGAATTCCTCCGGGCCCTTGCCCATGAGGATGACCGCGCGAAGATTGGGAACCAGGCGCAGCAGCTTGCCCATGGGTTCGACTCCGGCGTTCAGCTCGGCTCCGGTCAGCCGCCCGGAGGCACCCTCGGCCCGGTACCAGGGGTGGGCGTGCCACAGCACGACTTCCTTGGCATCGATTCCCGACTCCTCCAGCAACGTGGCCAGTGCCTCCGCCGCGGCATCGTCGTCCTCGGTGGAGAGGATGTCCTCGCCTTCCTCGACGCGGTTGGCGGCGTCGGGAGCCGGCATCAGGCACAGGATGGTGGCGTCGGTGCCGCCATGAAGGGGCGCGTGGAACGGGAGCGGTCCGGCTCCCTCGGGCGAAACTGCGTGCAGGTCCTGGACCAGGGAGTTCAGGGGCGCAACGTGTTCTGCCCACAGCCCCGATTCCTGCTGGATCCGGAAGTCGGGGTCGGTCATTTTGCGGGGCATGAAGGGTTCTCTCATGAATCTTTCGAGGGGGCGTGCCACAAGCATGGCACGGGTCGGAGTCGATCCCATACCCCGGGCGCCTCGACGTAGCGGGCGTCACTGGATTGTCCGTGGCCGGCCCGCGAATCCGGTGAAGCGCCGATGCCCGACGGCATCGCCGCCCCGGAGCGTCAAGACCGTGGTTTGCCTTCACGCAGGCGGTCGGCGATTCCTGCCCAGACGCGCTTCTGTTCCACCCTGTCGACGGTCCGCTTGGCGCCCAGGGGATGAAGCGAACGCACGACGTGCAGCCCGGGGAAGGTGGAACTGATTTCCGGGTGCACCGCGTCCGCGGCGTCCTGTGCCTTGCGACCCAGGAGCAAGAGCATCTTCAGGTCCGTCATCAGCGCCATGACTTCCAGAAGCGCCTTGCCTCCCTCGAGCGACTGCTCGGGCGTCATGTCCTTCTTGGGGTCGCTGCGTGGCCACGGATAGCCGTTCCAGTGGCAAAAATCCGTGGGGTCGATGTCGAATTCGGTCATCAGGTGGCGTTGGCGCTCCGCTGCCCGGTCCGGGTTCCTGATGCACATGAACGAGGTCTCCTCGCGTGGCTCTCCCGCGTCGTTGAGCACTATCAGGGCCGGGGCATGGATGCCGCCGTGCCACGGGGCGGCCAGCGGCGGCCGCACGCCGCCCTTCGCGGCGCCAAGACGGCCGATCAACTCGTTGATCGGTGCCACGTGTGGTGCCCGCAGGCCGGCCCTCTGCTCGTCCCAAAAGGGGTCCTCCGGCTGGGCGCGCTTCCAGTTGTCGGGCAGTGCCATCGATTCCCCTGCTTCGTGTTGGTCCCCGGACTTCGAACGGTTCGCCGGTGGACACCGAATATACCAAGAACGTGTCCCGCGGAAAGCGGAAGGGGTGGCTCACGGAGGCCGGATCGGATGCCCATGGCCGCATTGCTCAGCGGCGGTCGATGTGCGATCGGACACGGGTCCGGAGGAAATGTTGTGACATGTCCTGTCAGGCCAAAACTTTCTGGCATAATGGACAGGTACTCGATTTGATGTGGCCCCTCTCTCCGCGTTGAATCCTGTCCTTTTGAAGATCTGCGGTATGGCCCGCCCCACGGGTGCAGAAACAGGACTTCGCACATGTTGAGAAAACAGGAGTGACCACTACCGTGGCCGTTAAAATTCGTCTGAAGCGTTTCGGCAAGATCCGCGCCCCTTACTACCGTATCGTCGTCATGGATGCGCGCTCCAAGCGCGATGGCCGTGCGATTGAAGAAATCGGCAAGTACCACCCGACCGAAGAGCCTTCGTTCATCGAGGTCAAGTCCGACCGCGCTCAGTACTGGCTCTCCGTCGGCGCCCAGCCGACCGAGCAGGTTGCTGCGATCTTGAAGATCACCGGTGACTGGCAGAAGTTCAAGGGCATCGAAGGCCAGGAAGGCACCTTGCGCGTCAAGGAAGCCAAGCCGGCATTCGTCGTTCCGGAGAAGGGCTCGGTCATCCTGCCCGAGGCCATCACCAAGAAGGCTGAGAAGCCGGCTGCCGAGGCCGAGGTCGAGGCAGAAGCAACCGAGGCTGAGTAGCCAGTGCTCGTTGATGCGCTGGATCACCTGGTACGTGGCATCGTAGACACCCCCGAAGACGTACAGGTTGCGTTGAAGGGAAACCGTCGCGGTGACATCCTCGAGGTGCGTGTGCACCCCGAGGATCTCGGTCGGGTCATTGGTCGTCAGGGCCGCACCGCCAAGGCGCTGCGCACCGTGATTGCCGCGCTGGCGGAGGAACCGATTCGTGTTGACGTAGTCGACACGGACCGTCGCCGGTAGCCAGCCTCACCGCACTATGTTGTGTAGCTTTGGCCCCACGATCCATGCCGGATGGTGGGACCAAAGTGCTTTAAGGCCTTGTGCCGACGCGGCCTCGGCGGCGTCGGGTCTGCAACCTCCAGGTCGCACGTAAGATTGAAGCTAGAAAAGTGCTTGCAAGAGATGCGAATCCCTTGAACGCACGCCCCTTGCCGGCGAAGGCCGACAACCCACCGATTTGTATTCAAGGAGAAAACGCATGCGCCTCCAGGTCGCCCGCATTGGCAAGCCGCACGGTATCCGCGGAGAGGTGACGGTGCAGGTCCTGACCGACGCACCCGAAGACCGTTTTGTCCCGGGTGCAGTGTTCGAGGTCGAGCACCCCGCCTTCAAGAAGCTCACCGTCGAGGGCGCCCGCTGGAACAAGGAAATCCTGTTGCTGGCCTTCGAGGAGCTGCTGGACCGCAACACCGCCGAGACGGTGCGCGGCGCGAAGCTGTTCATCGACACCGAAGAGGTCGAGGACGATTCCGAGGGCTGGTACGAGCACGAGCTCGTGGACCTCGAGGCCCGCGTGGGGGACAAGGTCGTCGGCAAGGTCACCGCGCTGCGCACCGGCAACGTCCAGGACCTGTTGATCGTGAAGTCCACCGAGGGCGACGAGATCTACGTGCCGTTCGTGGAGAGCATCGTGCCCGAGGTCAACATCGAGGGCGGATACATCCTCATGACCCCGCCCGAGGGTCTGTTCGACATCAACCGCGAAGACGTCGCGGACACCGACGCACCGGCAGAGGAAGCCTAAGCCCGATGCGCATTGACGTTGTCTCGATTTTCCCGGAGTACCTCGCGGCCCTGGACCTGTCGCTGATCGGCAAGGCCCGGCGGGAAAAGTTGCTGGACTTGAACGTGCACGACCTGCGCGACCACACCCATGACCGCCACCGCACCGTGGACGACACGCCCTATGGCGGCGGCGCCGGCATGGTCATGAAGCCCGAACCGTGGGCCGCGGTCCTGGACCGGATTGCCACCGAGTCCCCGGTCTCCACCGCCGGCGGAAACAAGCCGATCCTCATTGTTCCCTCGCCGGCCGGAGCGGTCTTCGACCAGGAGATGGCCTACGAGCTGGCCGAGGCGCAGCACCTGGCCTTCGCCTGCGGCAGGTACGAGGGCATCGACGAGCGCGTGCTGGAACATGCCGCCGAGGCATTCGACGTCCGTCCGGTCTCCATCGGCGACTACGTGCTCAACGGGGGAGAGGTGGCGGTGTTGGCCATGGTCGAGGCCATCGGCCGGCTGATCCCCGGCGTCATCGGCAACCCGGAATCCCTGGTCGAGGAGTCGCACTCCGACGGGTTGCTGGAGTACCCCGTATACACCAAGCCCGGTGTTTGGGAGGGCCGCGAGGTTCCCGAGGTGCTGCTCTCCGGCAACCACGGCAAGATCGCACGCTTCCGCCGAAACAAGCAGCTGGAGCGCACCGCCGCCCGCCGCCCGGACTTGATCGTGCAGCTGGACCCGGCCACGCTGAACCGACACGACCGCGACACCCTGTGGCACAGCGGCTTTGCGATTCTGGAGGGCCGCATTGTGCCCAAGGATGAGATCGCGCCGGAGCAGTAAATCACGAGGCACGGCAAAGGGGGCTGCCAGTCCATCCCACGCAAAATGCGGGAAGGACGGGCAGCCCCCTTTTTTGTCGGCGCGCGCCCGGCAGGGACCGGGGCGGGCCGGAAGCGCTACACCTTGGCCGGAACCTCGAGCTCGGGCAGGTAGACCTTGCCGCCCGCGGCCAGGAATTCCTGGCTCTTCTCGCGCATGCCGCTCACCATGTCGGCGATGGCGGCCTGCGAATCGGCCGAGCCGTATTCGTCACGGATGTCCTGGCTGATGCGCATGGAGCAGAACTTCGGCCCGCACATGGAGCAGAAGTGCGCGGTCTTGGCCGGTTCGGCCGGCAGCGTCTCATCGTGGAAGGACTCGGCGGTGACCGGGTCCAGCGACAGGGCGAACTGGTCGCGCCAGCGGAACTCGAAGCGCGCCTTGGACAGGGCGTCGTCGCGCGCCGAGGCGCCCGGGTGTCCCTTGGCCAGGTCCGCGGCGTGGGCGGCGATCTTGTAGGTGATCACCCCGGTCTTCACGTCGTCCTTGTTTGGCAGCCCCAGGTGCTCCTTGGGGGTGACGTAGCAGAGCATCGCGGTGCCGTAGCGGGCGATCTCCGTGGCGCCGATCGCGCTGGTGATGTGGTCGTAGCCGGGGGCGATGTCGGTGACCAGCGGGCCGAGCGTGTAGAACGGCGCGCCGTCGCACAGCTCCTGCTGGCGCTCGACGTTTTCCCGCACCAGGTGGAAGGGGATGTGGCCGGGGCCCTCGACCATGACCTGCACGTCGTATTCCCAGGCGCGCTTGGTCAGCTCGGCCAGGGTGTCCAGCTCGGCGAACTGCGCGGCGTCGTTGGCGTCGGCAATGGAACCCGGGCGCAGCCCGTCGCCCAGCGAGAAGGCCACGTCGTACTGCGCGAAGATCTCGCACAGCTCGTCGAAGTGCGTGTACAGGAAGTTCTCCTGGTGGTGGGCCAGGCACCAGCCGGCCATGATGGCCCCGCCGCGCGAGACGATGCCGGTCACGCGGTTAGCCGAGAGCGGCACGTAGCGCAGCAGCACCCCGGCGTGGATGGTCATGTAGTCCACGCCTTGCTCGCATTGCTCGATCACGGTGTCGCGGAAGATTTCCCAGGTCAGCGCGTTGGCCTCGCCGTTGACCTTTTCCAGCGCCTGGTAGATCGGGACGGTGCCGATCGGGACCGGGGCGTTGCGGATGAGCCATTCGCGGGTGGTGTGGATGTCATCGCCGGTGGACAGGTCCATCACGGTGTCTGCCCCCCACTTGGTGGCCCACTGCAGCTTGTCCACTTCCTCGGCGATGGAGCTGGTGACCGCCGAGTTGCCGATGTTCGCGTTGATCTTCACCAGGAAGGCCTTGCCGATGATCATCGGCTCGGACTCGGGGTGGTTGATGTTCACCGGGATGATGGCGCGGCCCGCGGCGACCTCGCTGCGCACCAGTTCCACGTCGCAGTTCTCGCGCAGGGCGACGAAGCGCATCTCCGGGGTGATGACTCCGGCCCGGGCGTAGTGCATCTGGGTGACGCGCTGTCCTGCTTGCGCGCGGCGGGGAACCGGACGGCTTCCCTTCCACTCGGCCGACGCCTTGCCGCGGCGGACCGCGGACTTCCCGTCGTCAAGCAGGTTCCTTTCACGTCCCGCATACGCCTCGGTGTCCGCGCGCTCCGCGATCCAGGTGCTGCGGAACGCGGGCAGCCCAACCACGGGGTCGCTTCCGGGACCGGCTGTGCGGTAAACCTGCAGCGGGGCGTTGTCCTTTCCGCCGGGCGAGGGCTCCAACGCGATCTCGGTGACCGGGACGCGGATCCCCGACTCGTGGTCCTCGATGTAGGCCAGCGAATGGGACTTCAGGGACTGCGTCTCGGCAGATTCCACGGCGTTTTGGACAGGGCTGTGCATTGAATCGGTGTTGCTCAAGGAGTACTCACTTCCTTCGCCGGCATTACCCGGACAGGTTCAACGGTCTCTTGCTGCGTCAGCTCGATCTCAGCCCCTGCTGGGGCCCCCGTGTGGTCGTAAGCGAAACTATCACATGTTTTCGCGCGGCAGCGTTTGTGACCTTGGGCACCGGCGCGTTGCGTCCGGGTGAGCGGCTGGCGGCCTGTGCCATGCACTCGCGACAGCGAACCGCCCTTAAGGCGGATGCCGTTACGGCCGGTTTCCCCCGTCGTTTGGGCCCCGGCGCCCAGTTGGCGGCGGAAACCGGACCGGCAGGGTGAGCGGGGAATAGGGCCCAGACGGATATATGGCGGGCGGAATCCTGGTGAGCCAGGGGGGGCGCCCGTGCTGCGGACCTCCGCCTGCGTGTCCGGGACTTCGCGCGGTGCCCCGGAGTGTGGCAAAATGGATTCTTGGGTCTACTGGGTTCTGCTCCTGCCGCAGGGGGAACGAATCAACAGTTGGACCTACCGCCGATCCGCAAACGGATCGTGGTACTAAGCTTCGGACCGCCCCATCATTCCTTGGACGCCCTTGTGCGCCTCGAGGAACAATGACGGTCCGTGTCTAAGGTGGGTGACCTGCGGCGTCTGCCTAGGAGATGCAACTATGCATATTCTCGACTCTGTCGATGCAGCCTCGCTGCGCAGCGATGTCCCGGACTTCCGCGCCGGTGACACCGTCAAGGTTCACGTCAACATCATCGAAGGCAAGAACTCCCGTGTCCAGGTCTTCCAGGGCTTCGTCCTTGGTCGCCAGGGCGACGGCGTTCGCGAAACCTTCACCGTTCGCAAGGTCTCCTTCGGCGTCGGCGTAGAGCGTACCTTCCCGGTGCACTCCCCGGTCCTGGAAAAGATCGAACTGCTGACCCGTGGCGACGTTCGCCGCGCCAAGCTGTTCTACATGCGCGATCGCCACGGCAAGGCTGCGAAGATCCGCGAAAAGCGCGACTTCCGGTCCGCCAAGTAGCCAGAAAAACGAGAGCCCTCATCCGCGCCACTCCTCGAGCGGCGCGGATGGGGATCCATCGTGGATCGATCTACTGAATCGGAACGTTCTTCCGCTTCGACAAAGCGCCGGTCCCCTTCAAGGGGCTGGCGCTTTGCCGTTGGCGCGCTTGCTGCGGCGGCGGTAATCACCCTTGGCGTT
Organism: Paeniglutamicibacter sp. MACA_103; assembly: GCF_045798555.1. NCBI lineage: Bacteria > Bacillati > Actinomycetota > Actinomycetes > Micrococcales > Micrococcaceae > Paeniglutamicibacter > Paeniglutamicibacter sp. MACA_103. The sequence goes on from NZ_JBIXLN010000001.1 coordinate 119,549, forward strand.
CGCGCCACCGTCGTTGACTTCTTCTACATCGGCTCCACTTCCATGGAATCCACGTTGAACCCGGGTGAGGGATTGCTGGTGAACCGGCTTGCCTACAACAACGCCGAAATCCAGCGCGGGGATGTCGTCATCTTTGACGGGCGGGGCTCGTTCCTGCCATACCAGCGCCCCAACGCCGTGGATTCCCTGGCCTGGGCGCTGCGCCTGGCCGGCAGCGACGCCGTCTATGTCAAGCGTGTCATCGGCGTCGGCGGCGACACGGTCAGCTGCTGCGGCCCCGACGGGCGCCTGAGCGTCAATGGCGTCGCCGTTGACGAGCCCTATGTCTTTGCAGGGGACAAGCCGAGCGAGATGGACTTCGAGGTGCAGATTCCCGAGGGGCGACTGTGGGTCATGGGGGACCATCGCTCGGTGTCCGAGGATTCGCGCGCACTCATGGGAGCACCCGGCGGCGGCATGATCGTGACCGATCGCGTCATTGGCAAGGTGACCGATGTGATCTGGCCTTTGGAAAGCAAGCGCCCTGTTGAGGGCTCATCGACTTTGGGTGGACTTCCCGTCTCCGAATAGCCCGAGGCCCGTTCGCGTCCGTAATCGGGCGCAACTCTTGGGGCCCATCAAAGAATTCCTGGCTTCCACATGATCGGGGACCGCGCATCCGCCTGATGCCTGGCACCCGCCTGCGAATCCACCCTGGAGGATCGGGGTATCGGTGACGCCCAAATCCCGCCTCTTTATCTACGGGTAGCCAAAAAAGCGTGGATAGCCTTCACTTGACCCTGCCACCGGTGACAAAGCTGTCTACGGGGACCCCTGACGTGGATGGCTCGTGCCACGCCGTTCCAATCGGCGCGGTTCTGCCCAAGAGACCCCCGGCCAGGTCTGCGCATTCGAGTATTCGTCGCCCTAATAACCCGTAGCGGGACCGTTCGAACTCCGAAATGCAATAGAACACTGCAAGAGCATCAGCAGCAGGCCGCAGCCAACCGAAACGATGAGCGGCCGTTCGCCCCGGTGGCCGAACGGCCAAGCGACGTATCCAGCCTTCCAAAGTTTGAGGCCTTGCCCTTCCGGCCAATTGCGTCCAGCCGTTCCTGGCGGGTCCTCGGATGCTCCACCTTCCAGACGTCAACGCGCACTCTCCTTCGTGCGGGGTGCGCGTGGTCCTGATCAACGAGCGTTGAGAATCGCCCTGGCCATGTAGCCAAAATTGTCCTTGGTGCCGCGGGGCCGATTCCGGCTCGGCGGGATCGCCTATTCACTCTTTGCCAAGAGTTCGACGTCCGTTCAGCCAGGGTTCGGGGTGGGATCGTCCAACGCTATTACCGACCTACGTTTTGCTTGCAGATTCAAGTAACTCCATAAAGTGTTGATATTGCGCGTGGCGCATGCGTCATTCGGGCCCGCCCGTCATCGGCATCTCAACTACACAAGAAAATGCGCAAAGTCTGTGAATTACGAAAAAGTTACATGGGTGGGCTGGGGAAGTGGAACCCGGGCGTGTCGCAAATGGTGACGCCGGTCTCTGCTGGCTCCTGCCCTGAGATTGTGCAGAATTTCTCAAAGTAGCTGATGCGTCAAATACTCCATTGAGTGGAGATTGGGTGTCGGGCGGTTTGTTTGCGGATATCTACACAGGTTAGGGTTTCATTTTGGTAACACTCATTGCTCGCGGTATGCCCAATCGGATGTCCCAAAACAGACGCTGCGCACACAAAAGCGAGGTACCACACCTTGAACTGGGAGATCTCCATATGCACGATTCCTCACGTGCGCTATTGAAACGGGGCTGCATTGCTGCCGCCACCACGGCGTTGGTACTTGGCAGCAGTTTCGCCACGGTGCCGGCCATTGCCACGACTTCGACCACACCGGAGCCGACATCGACCGAGACTTTGGCTGTATCGAGCACTGAAGCATCGCAGGATCCGAGCCAGGCGGCGCTGCCGAGCGGCCTTAAAGAAGCTGTTGAGCGCGATCTTGGCATCACCCTCGAAGAGTTCTATAAGAACGGCAAACTGAGCGCCGTCGTTGAATCGCTTGCCGAGCAATTGAAACAGTCGAAGCTGGAAGCCGACTTTGCAATCGCGGACGACAAAATTGACGTAACGGTGTCCGCATCGGCACTTGAAGCCGTGACCAAGAAGCTTGACGAGCTGACCGGGGACACCGAGGTTGAGCTGAACATCGTGGCTGAGCCCGAAGTCGAAGCTTCGGTGGATCCCAAAGCCGTTGTGCCCGAAAAGGCTCCGGAGACCACGGACCTCAAGGCCACGCCGTTGGAGCTCCCGGTCGTCGAAAGCCCGAAGACCGAGGCAACACAGGCGCCGAAGATCGTGGCAAAGGCCATGCCCAAGACCGCCGATTCACTGTTCAAGGCATACGTCGAAAACGTTGAGCCAAAGGCTCTTTCGCAACTTCAGGCTGTCATGAAGACCGGGGCTAACAGCTTTGTCATTCGCACCGGCGGAACCGCCAAGGTGGAAGCCAAGGGCGCTACCGAAACTCCCACGGCAACGTCCCTGCGGTTAGGCGGCAAGCTGACCCCGGAGGAATTCGCCGAGCAGTACACCAGGGTCACGATCGAGACGGCCGAAGGACCGGCAAAGCCGGCCGCTGCAGGCGATGTGCTTGGCGGTATGGGCTACGGAGCGAAGACCAGTGAAACCAGCGTCGCGCTGTGCTCCATCGGCTTCAACGGTTTCAACGTCAATGGCGAAGACGCCTCAATCTCGGCCGGACACTGTACGCAAGACGGTGATATTACCGACGTCAACATCATGGAGCACAGCGCCCCCGGCGAATTCGAAGAGATCGGTGCGCCCCTGGGCGCCTTCGGATTCTCGCAATTCGGTGGCCCCAACAACTCGCCCGTGACAGGCACAGACACCGCAACGAGCCTTGAAGACCTGGGCAACGTCGGGACGGACATCTCGGTCATCGACCAGATCAACCCGGACCTGGACCTCAAGTCCATGGTCACCGACTGGAAGGGCGCCGACGAGCGTGACTCCGGTATCAAGGTCACCGGCGTTGCCAGCGCAGTCATCGGCAGCGACATCTGCAAGTCCGGACGCACCACCGGCTGGACCTGTGGAACTGTCGACGAGGTGGGCATCTTCTTGGTCGAAGATCCGGATCACCCAGGACAAATTTCGTTTGCCCGCGGCGTCCGTGGCTTCGGCATGGAGAACGAGGGGCTGCTGAAGGCAAACCAAGGAGACTCCGGCGGATCGGCCATCTCCGGCGGCACCGCCGTTGGCGTGACCAGTGCCATTGTCGATTCTGACGGCGGACGCGCGTACTTCACCGACATCAAGGACGGCCTGAAGCACGCCAAGGGCTACTCCATCGCGCTGTCCCTCAACGCCCCGGTAGTGGCCTCGCCGTCCAACGGCGCTGACGTTGCGGCCGGCTCGACGATCTCCGGCACCGTGGCAGGCGCCCCGGCCGGTTCGCACGTGCGGGTCGTCTCCGGCGGCAAGCTGATCGAAAAGGCCACGGTCACCGCCGGAAAGTTCAGCTTCAAGGCGCCGACGAGCTTCGGCAAGTTCGACTTCACCCTGCAGACGGTCAACGGCTTCAACAAGTCGGCGACCACCGCGGGCTCGGTCAATGTCGTCATCGGCACACCGGCCATCGCTTCCCCGAAGAACGGCGCCACGCTCGAGGCGCCGGTGTCCACCATCTCGGGTACCGGCGTTGCCGGAGCCACCGTGACCCTGACCGGCGATGCCACCGGCACCGCCACGGTGGACGCTGACGGCAAGTGGAGCGTCAAGCTGCCCGCCGCGCTGTCCTACGGCGAGCACTCCGTTTCCGCCATCCAGGCCAGGGACGGGGAAACCTCGAAGACCGTCACGATCAACTTCACGATCCAGCTCGCAGCACCGGCCATCACCGGCCCGGCAAACGGCGAGACCTTCACCGAGGCCCAGTCCGTGATCTCGGGGACCGGCGTTGCCGGCGCCACCGTCAAGCTCACCGGTGCGGTCACCCAGGAAGCCACCGTTGGCAATGACGGTGCCTGGAGCGTCACGCTGGAAGGCGATGCGGCACTTTCCTACGGCTCGCACAGCGTCACCGCCGTGCAGAGCGTCGGGGAAACCACCTCATCCTCGGTGACCAGCGACTTCAAGGTCGTTCCGGAGGCCCCGTCCATCGATTCGCCGAGCGATGGCCAGAAATTCGCCTTCGACCAGGCCCCGAAGACCATCAGCGGCTTCGGCATCAACGGGTCCACCATCAAGGTGACCCTCGATGGCACCGAGCTCACCGCGGTCCCGGCCAGCGGCGATACCGCCATTGCCCAGGCAGCGGCCGGCAACGAGGCAGAGCTTGCCGCGGTCGTGGTCAACGGCGCATGGACCGTGTTGGCTCCCGAGAACCTGGAAAGCGGCGACCACAAGATCACCGCGGTCCAGGTCATCGACGGGGTCTCCTCGGCCGCGACGTCCAGCACCTTCACCATCGCGGCGGAACCGAAGCCGGAGCCGACCGAAGAGCCAACGGCATCGCCGGAGCCGACCGAGGCCCCGACGACTTCGCCGCAGCCCACGCAGAACCCCGAGCCTTCCAAGGCACCGGTAGTTCCGCAGGGCGACATCAACGGCGGTGACAGCGACAACGGCGGCCTGGCCAACACCGGCCCGAACGCAGCCCTGCCGATCATCGCCACCGGTGGTGCGTTGATGGTTGCTGGCGGACTGTTCATGCTGCTGCGCCGCAAGAACGCCAAAGGGCACCACGGTGCCTAACCACGCGGTCGGCACCTAACCGGGACTCGTGAGCGGGGGCCTTTCGTGGAATTGCTTGCAATTCCGTGGGAGGCCCCTAGCTTTTCCCACATCGTTTTCAGCCAACGCCCCGGATCGCCCCATAGACTCGGCCCAACTCAGAAGGTGGTCACACACATGAACAACCACACGGCACGCACCGCAGTGGGCGGTGCCGCCCTGGCGGCGGTGCTCCTGCTTACCGCCTGTGGCAGCGAGGCGGGAGCTCCTGCATCCTCCACCAGCCCCACCCCCTCGGCCTCGCTCAGCGCCGCCCCGAACGAGAGCCAGGACCCGGACTTGCTCCAGCTCAATGAATCGCTCAAGGAAGCCCTGGGGGACAAGTACGCCGAGGCCTGGATCGCGGACAACAAACTGCACGTGGCCGTCACCGACAAGGCCTCCGAGTCCATCGTCGCCGCGGCCGGCGCCGTGGCACACCTGGCCGAACACTCCGCCGCGGAACTCGAGGCGGCCATCGGCAAGATCATGGCCTGGCAGCGGGACCAGGGTGGGGACACCGCCACGGCCATCTACCGCTACCTCCCCTCCGGACGGGACGGCTCAATCACCCTGGCCGTGGACCCGGCCCAGCTCGAGGACATCAGGCAGGGGCTGGCGGCTGACAAGGTCACCGGCGACATCGCGCTGAAGTTCGTGGAATCGGCGGGACCCGCAACCCCCGCCTCCTCGGGCTGACAAGGCCCGATCTCCGTTCGTGGGGCGCCTTTCGAATGTCTCAGGCGCGCCACGAACGGGCAAGGCCCGCGACGCGACGTAGGGTTGTACCTGAGGCACCGCCTTTGATCTTCGACTGCTTTGAGGGACAGCGGGATCGGATGCGCTACCTCGCATCGACAGCGAACACCGAATCTTGAAAGGGCCTGCACCCACGTGAGCCACGCCAGCGACCCAGCAGCAACACCGGAACGACCGGGGAAAAAACGAAACCCCGTGTGGGCCGCCATCCGCGAGGTCCTCATCATCGTCGTGGTCGCCCTGGTGATCTCGCTGGTCGTCAAGACGTTTTTCTTCCGGGCCTTCTACATCCCCTCCGGTTCCATGGAACAGACACTGCAGGTCAACGACCGCATCTTTGCCAACCTCATGGCGCCCGGCCCGTTCGAGCTCTCCCGCGGCGACGTGGTGGTCTTCCGCGACGAGGAAGGCTGGCTGCCGCCGATCGCCTCCCCGGCCACCAACGCGGTCTCCGAATTCTTCACCTTCGTCGGCCTGGTCCCGGATCCCTCCAACCAGCACCTGATCAAGCGGATCATCGGCATGCCGGGGGACACCGTGGAGTGCTGCTCCGCCGACGGCAAGCTGACCGTCAACGGCGTGGAAATCACCGAGCCCTACATCTATCCGGGCGACAACCCCTCGGACTCCGAATTCACCAAGACCGTCCCGGAGGGCAAGATCTGGGTGATGGGCGACCACCGCGGCGCCTCCGCCGATTCGCGCTTCCACGAGGACCTGCAGGGCGGCTTTGTCGACCTCTCGTCGGTCGAGGGCCGGGCAGCGGTCATCTCCTGGCCGCTGGACCGCCTGGGCGGCATCCCGGGCGGGGACGGGGTTTTCGCCCACGTCCCGGCGCCGGCCAACTGATGGCATCGACTCCGCCGACCCTGCAACACGAGCTGGCTCTTGCCGCGGCAGGCAGGCACCGGTTCATCGGGGCCGCCGACGAGGTGGGCCGAGGCTCGCTGGCCGGACCGGTCTCCGTGGGCTACGTCGTCATCGACCCCGCCGCCGTGCCCGAGCTGCCCGGGGTGCGGGACTCCAAGCTGCTCACCGACGCGGTGCGCCACGAATTGGCCCCCGCGATCAAGGACTGGGCCGCGTCATGGGGCGTTGGCCATGCCAGCGCCGCCGAGATCGACGCCCTGGGCTTGGTGCCGGCACTGCGGCTGGCCGGGCTGCGGGCAGCCACCGCCGCGCACCGCGTGCAGGTGGCGGACGCGGTGCTGCTGGACGGAAACCTGGACTGGCTTTCGGCCACCGTCCAGCCCACGCTGCTCGATTCCCTGATGCCCGGCTTCGCCGAACCCGAGGACATCGACGGGCTGCAGATCCCCGTGCGCACCCTGATCAAGGGCGACTTGCTGGCCCTGTCCATCGCCGCGGCCTCCATTTTGGCCAAAGTCGAACGCGACGACCTCATGGATGGGTATGATCGCAGCTACCCGGCGTACGGTTGGATACGAAACAAGGGGTATGGCACCGCCGCCCACCGCGCCGGAATCGTCCAGCACGGGGCGAGCGAATACCATCGGAAGACCTGGCAACTGACACCCAAGTCGCCGGGAGAGAACATCGAGTCAGGGGGCGAGGGGAAAACACCATGAGTGCCGAAGACCTGGAAAACTACGAAGCGGAACTTGAGCTGCAGCTCTACCGCGAGTACAAGGACGTGGCAAACCTCTTTAATTACGTCGTCGAAACCGAGCGGCGTTTTTACCTGGCCAACAACGTGGACCTGAAGACCCGTTCGGCCGACGGCGAGGTCTTCTTCGACCTCACGCTCACCGACGCCTGGGTCTGGGACGTCTACCGCACCGGCCGCTTCGTGCAGTCGGTGCGCATCGTGACGTTCAAGGACGTGAACATCGAGGAACTGAACCGCGTCGATGACCTGTCCATTCCCAAGGAGGGGCTGAACTAGCCGCTCCGGCCACGACCGCCTTGTCATGGCGGTCCCTGCCCCCGAAACCCTCCCGCCGTGCGCGGGGCGGATTCGGGGGCAGTCTTGTTTCCGGCTCCCGGCAGCCTGGCGGAAGCCTGGGCGCGGGAGCGCACCTTCATGGTGAACGACCAGGCTTCCGTGAACCTAGGCCCCCCACTGCGTCGGGCCGCCCGGCTGGATGCCCGAACCCACGAAGCCCCGTTTCGCCTGATCGCACACCCGGCGAATCGCCGTGAGGCCTTCCCGGGTATTCTTCGCGCCCATTTTCGGCCGGTCGATCGGACACCGGCCCCGGGTCATTCAAAAGAATTAGCGTGTGGTGCGTCACCTTTGCGGGAATTGCGGACACTTCACCAATGAAGGCACATTCGATGGTTGAACTCTGGTCGTCGAGCGGCAACAATAGCGTCTATGCGTCACATCGGTGGTGGAGCACGTGCCTTCTTTCAGGGCCACTTCCGCGGCAACGCACAGAACCGAGAAGGACGAAAACCTACGGGGTGAATCACTTGCAAAAGAAGAAACTCGTCACGGCACTTGCCCTCGCCGTCGCGGTAACCGGAAGCAGTACGGGCTTTTCCACACCAACAATCATTCATGAAGTCGCTGCCGCGCAGGCGGCCACGTCGACGCCGGCCACGGCGTTCCAGCCCGCCGCTGCGGCTGCCGGCGTCGCGGCGAAGAAGGTGAATCTCAAAAAGATCAACACCTACAACCTGAACCTGCGGCAGGGCAAGAGCACCGGCACCAAGGTGCTGGTGACGATTCCCAAGAATTCCGCGCTCACCGTCACCGAGACCAGCGGGTCGTGGAGCAAGACCAGCTACAAGGGGAAGGCGGGCTGGGTGGCGTCGCGCTACCTGAAGAACGTGTCCGCGACCAAGGCTCCGGCGAAGCCGCAGAACCAGAAGGTCACGACCTACAACCTGAACCTGCGCCGGGGCAAGGGCACCGGCAGCAAGGTGCTGGTGACGATCCCGAAGAACACCACGATCAAGGTCACGCAGACCAGCGGATCCTGGAGCAAGACCAGCTACAAGGGCAAGACGGGCTGGGTGGCGTCGCGCTACCTGAAGAACGCGTCCGCGGCCAAGGCCCCGGCGAAGCCGCAGAACCAGAAGGTCACCACCTACAACCTGAACCTGCGCCAAGGCAGGAGCACCGGCAGCAAGGTGCTGGTGGTGATCCCGAAGAACACCACGATCAAGGTCACGCAGACCAGCGGGTCGTGGAGCAAGACCAGCTACAAGGGCAAGACGGGCTGGGTGGCCTCGCGCTACCTGAAGAATGCGTCCTCTTCGACGTCGCCGGCACCCAAGGCCACGTACCGCTGGACCACCGCGAACGTGAACGTGCGCAAGGGGCCTGGCACCTCGTACGCCAGCCTGGGCGTGGTGCGTGCCAACGAGCGGGTCACCTACATCAAGACCTCCAAGGGCTGGTCGAACGTGAAATCGTCGAAGGGGACCGGCTGGATCACCAACCGCTACCTCGCCACCGTGGGCCAGCATCCGGTGTCCGTCTACGGGACACTGCGCAAGGGCCAGTCCGCCTACCACCTGTTGCGCGGGCGCACCGCAAGCGAAACGAAGACCCGGGTGCCCTATTTCAACATGTATCTGAAGCCCGACCAGACCTGGTGGTCGTTCATCATTCCATCCTCGTCGTCCGCCCGTTCGGTGGTGGTGGAGCGCATGGTCATCAAACCCGTCTACTACCATTCGACCTTGGCGAACCTGGACAAGTGGGAACGCTTCGATCCCCGCAAGCCGCTGGCCGACCAGAACTACAACCGCAAGCTGGTCACCGACCAGGACGGCAAAAGGTCGTGGGCCTATGTCGGCGCCTCGAAGATCAGCAGCTACCTGACCAGGAACGGGATCCGCGTGACCTCCGGCGACTACTTGAGGAGGTTCTAGCCATGAAGACACAGGGCAAGGCCATCACCGCCGTTGCCTCGGTCGCGGTTCTCGTCGGCCTTGGCGCGTGGGGGATCGGGCTGGCGGGCACGGCCAACGGCGATGATCCGGAGCCGCCACCCGATCTTGAAGCGGGACCCGTGGTCGCGGAGACCAACCCCACCACGGGCGACAAGGTCAAGACCGACAAATTCGACAACGTGGAGAAAAGCGCCGGCGAAAAGGCCGGCCTCGTCGACCCGCGGACCAACAAGAGCTATTTCACCATCGAAGTCACGAACAGCGAAGTGGCGTACCAGTGCGATCCCCGTGTCGGCACCGACAAGCTCAAGCCAACGCGCACGGCATTCCTGGTCCTGGACATCACCGCATCCCTGGACGCCAACGTCGCAAAGAACGTCGGTGGAGACGGCGGCGAGCTTTACATGCCGCTGGTGGCGGAGACCTTCTCGGTGGCCGGCTCCAGCGGGGCCCCGGACCGCAACGTCACCTCGGAAACGGCCTGGGGCTGCTTCGACGACGCCGTGCTGTTGCCTCCGGTGGTCAACCCCGGCCAGAGCGTCACGGGCAAGTTGGTGCTTGACGTGGATGCCCTCACGGGACAGGTCACCTACGACCCCGAGAACAACGGCGGCTGGTCGTGGCCCTACGGAGACTAGCCCGGCGGGGACTGCGTGGCCGAGTCGTCCTGCGCCCCGCGCCCGGGCGCGATCCTCTCGGCCACCATGTCGAAGGAGTGACATCCAAAACACCTCGTTGGTCGACTTCGCCGGAGATTTCCCGGTGAAACCCGGATTCCTAACATTCTGACGCTATGATCAAGCGAAAGCATAAAAACTCGATTCGGCGTACGTATGGCGGATCAAGATCCTTCGTACGGGCCACCACCACGGCAGTGCGCAGCATCGAGTGGAACCAGGACCTATGGGGGATCCGATTGCAGAAGAAGCGATTCGTAACGGCGCTGGCACTCGCCGTCGCGGTGACGGGAAGCAGCACCGGCTTGGTGTTGCCGGCGGCCGGCCAGGTCCACGCTCCGGCAACGGGAACGGCCTGGGCAGCGCCGATGATCCTGGAGCCACGCACCGCTGCGGCAGGCATCGCCGCGAAAAAGGTGAATCTGAAGAAGGTGACCACCTACAACTTGAATCTGCGGAAGGGCAAGAGCACCAGGACCAGGGTGCTGCTGACGATCCCGAAGAACACCTCGGTCACGCTCACCCAGACCAGTGGCACCTGGAGCAAGACGACGTACAAGGGCAAGACCGGTTGGGTGGCTTCCCGCTATCTCAAGAACGCACCCGCTGCCAAGAAGACCGTGCCCAAGCCTAAATCGGTCGCGCACCGCTACACCACCGGCTTCACCACCCTGCGCCAGAGCGCATCGGCCAAGAGCCAGCCGTTGGGCTCCTACCAGCGCCGCGCCAAGGTCGAATTCCTCTCGGCCTCTGGGGCGTGGACCAAGGTCAAGGTTTCAGGCAAGACCGGCTTCATGGAATCCGCGCGTCTTTCCAAGACCAATCCCGCCGTGGTCAACCGGTGGTTGAAGTCCAAGCAATTCGTTTACAAGAGCACCAACAACAAGTCCGCCAGGGTCGCCACGGTGGAGAAGAACACCAAGGTCGAATGGCTGCGCACCGGCACCGGCTGGACCGCCATACGGACCGGCAAGGGCAACGGGTGGGTGCCGACCTCCACCCTGGGCAACACCGCCATCAAGCCGACGGCCCCCAAGCCCCCTGCACCCAGGGCCAGCTACCGCTGGACAACGTCGAAGGTGAACATCCGCAAGGGCACCGGCACCTCGCACAAGAGCCTGGGCCTGGTACCGGCCAACGAGCGGGTCACCTACCTCAAGACCGCCAACGGTTGGTCGAACGTGGTCTCCTCCAAGGGCACCGGCTGGATTTCGAACAAGTACCTGGACAAGACCGGCCAGTACTCGTTTGCGGTCTACGGCACGCTGCGCAAGGGGCAGTCGGCCTACTACATCCTCAAAGGGAAGACGTCCAGGGAAACCAAGACGACGATCGCCAGGCACAGCATGTACCTGCAACCGAACAAGACCTGGCTCTCCTACGTCATCCCCAGCAAGAAGTCCTCCGACAAGGTGGTTGTCGAGCGGATGGACATCAAGCCGGCCAGCTACCGGGCCACCGTGGCCAACATGGACAAGTGGGAACGCTTCAACCCCAATAAGCCGCTGGCCGACCAGAACTACAACCGCGTGCTGGTCACCGACAAGGACGGCAAGAAGTCCTGGGCCTACCTCGGATCGAAGAAGATCGGCGAGTACCTGACCAAAAACGGAATCCGCGTGACTTCCGGCGACTATCTGAAGAGGTTCTGACCATGAAAAAGCAGGGCAAGATCATCACCAGCGTCGTTTCGGGCGTTGCGGCCCTCGGCCTCGCGGCCTGGGGCATCGGGCTGGCCGGTGCCGCCAACAGCACGGAGTGGGAGCTCCCCGGCGACCTCGTCGCGGGCCCCGCCATTGCCGAAGCCGATCCGTCCACCGGCTCCGAGGTGAAGACCGACAGGTTCGACAACGTCCAGAAGAAGGCGGGCGAAAAGGCCGGACTGGTCGATGAAGAGACCAACAAGAGCTACTTCACCATCAAGGTCACGAACACCCAGTTGCTGGGGCAGTGCACCTCGCGCGTGGGGAACCAGACGCTCAAGCCGATGCGCACCAAGTTCCTGGTCCTGGACGTCGAGGCCACCCTGGCGGCCTCCGTCTCCGCGAAGGTCGGCGGCGGGGTGCAGGAACTGTACATGCCGCTGGTCGCCGAAGCGTTCTCGGTGACCACCTCGAGCGGGGCCCCGGACCGCAACGTCACCTCGGAAACGGCCTGGGGCTGCTTCGATGATTCGGTGTTGCTGCCGCCGGTCGTCAACCCGGGCCAAAGCGTCAAGGGCAAGGTCGTGCTCGACGTGGATGCCCTCACGGGCAAGGTCGCCTACGACCCCGAGGACAACGGCGGCTGGTCTTGGCCCTACGGCGGATGATCCGACCGCCGGGGCCCACTGACTGTGCCACAGCGTCGCTAACGGGGTCGTTGCCGCCGGCCGATGGGCCCGAGGCAACGACCCCGAGGACAACGGCGGCTGGTCCTGGCCCTACGGCGGATGATTCGACCGCCGGGGCCCACTGACTGTGCCACAGCGTCGCTAACGGGGTCGTTGCCGCCGGCCGATGGGCCCGAGGCAACGACCCCGTCCGCAATTCGGCAGGAAATGACCTGCCGCGTTCGCCGGAATCGACGGCCTGCTTTTCCACATCCCTGCTCCTGCCCGCGCCGGTGCTGCGCCATTGCGTGCACGCTTGAGTCCGGACCCCGCCCAAAAACGTCGGTTCACGGGATGGGCTGCACTGGCCTGGATGAAAGAGGAGTGTGCCCATGAACCACAACCAGGTACTTGGCGCCGCGGGAGAGGAGCTGGCCGCTGCCTATCTGGCCGGAGCCGGATGCACCGTGCTGGAACGCAACTAGCGCTGCACGCTCGGCGAGCTCGACATCATTGCCGAGACGCACGGCCAGGTCGTTGGAGTGGAGGTCGAGACGCGAAGCTCGATGGGATTCGGGCACCCGGCCGAGGCCGTGAACCGGCAATAACTGCGCAGAGTCTCGCGACTGGTGCGTCGCTGGTGCGTGACCCACCACCGCCATCCGCAAGCCGTCCGGGTTGATGTACTGGCCATCCTCATGCCACCCGGGCGCGAACCGAGCATCGAACATCTGCTCGTGGTGGAATCATGAGCCTGGCCCGTACCCCCGGCGTCGGACTGACCGGGCTCAACGGGCAGCTCATCGAGGTGGAAGCCGACGTGGGCAACGGCATCCCCGCCTTCCTCCTGCTGGGCCTGCCAGATGCGGCCTTGAACGAATCACGCGAACGCATTCGCTCCGCCGCGTGGAACTCCGGCATTCCGCTGCCCAACCGCCGCCTGACGGTGAACCTGACACCCGCGACGATGCACAGGAGCGGCTCCGGATTCGACCTGGCCATCCTGTAGCGGCGCTGGCCGCCGAACGGTCCGTCACCCTGGCCCCGGGTGTGGTCTATTTGGCCGAACTCGGGCTCGACGGGTCGCTGCGACCCACTTCGGGAGTGCTGCCCTCCGTGATGACCGTGGTTGCCGCCGAGAACCAGACGGAAGCGGAGCTGGTTGCCGGTCCACTGTCCGGTCCCATGCGCACTTGTCGCAGGTGTTGGCAGAATGCGGCGCCGATCCGCTGGCCAACAGTACAGGGCGCGCCACGACTCGCCCGCGCGCAAGACAACCGGGTGGACGGCGACCGCGTCACCCGCGCTTGATCTCTCCGATTTGGTCGGGCAGGTGCAGGGGCGGTACGCCTTGGAGGTCGCTGCCGCCGGCGGGCACCACCTGCTGTTCATCGGGCCACCCGGTGCCGGGAAGACCATGCTCGCCCAGCGCCTGCCATGTCTGCTTCCGAACCTGGAGGACGCCCAGGCGCTGGAAACCACGGCCGTGTACTCGTCGGCTGCCGGCGGGCGGCCCATCTCGGCCTGCTGCGCCGGCCGCCCTTCGAATCCCCGCACCACAGCGCCAGCATGGTTGCACTGATCGGCGGCGGCAGTGGCATCCCGCGACCCGGTGCAGCTTCCCGTGCCCATCGGGGCTTGCTCTTTCTGGACGAGGTTAGAGTACGCGAAACACCACACAATGTCTTGTCGGTGCCAAAACCGCAGGTCGCACTAGGATAATGGCTATGTTTGAGACCGCGCCGCATGAGAGCTTCGAGAACCAACCCCATGGCCAAGATGTCTTGTGGCGCTACATGGACATTGCAAGGTTTCTTTCGTTGTTGGAGGACGAAGCAATCTACTTCGCTAGAGCGGATCAGATGAACGATAAATGGGAGGGGTCCTATAGCCAAAAAAACGTAGACCAGAGACCGCTGATGTACGGGGAGCACTACGAGATGATGGAGCTTGCTGCCCCGCAACGTCGTGCATTCACCCTTAAGGCGATGTACATGAACTGCTGGCATGAATCGCCAGTCGAGTCAGCCGCCATGTGGGATATTTACCAGCGCGAGGGCCGTGGGGTGGCAATCAAGACCGACTGGGATAGCTTAACGGCAAGTCTCGCGTCAGCCAGGACGATTTTTGGTGGACGGGTTACATATGCCGACTATCAGTTGACTCTGATTCCAGAGAAAAATACTTTTGATGCATTCATGCACAAACGTTTGAGCTTTGCCCACGAGAATGAAGTGCGACTCATTACTTTGGCGCAAGACCTGATATTTCCCCGCCATGACGAGAACGGGGCAGTCATCGCAGTGGGACCGGAGCCGGTCGTTGTTTCAGTACCCGTTGATGTAAAGAAGCTAATACACAACGTTTATGTTGCTCCTGATTCGCCATCGTGGATAACTGAGCTTATTGAGAAGCTCGCCAAGAGATACGGGCACGACTTTGAAGTGCGACAATCCGACCTTGCTACAGATCCCATCGCATAAGCATGCTCACAGGTCGAACAGTTCTTGAGTGCAGGAATGTCGCTACTCGGTACCAATTGTGGGGCTTTTCCACATGAGCGAGAGCCCAGAATAGAAGGCATGAAACGCGCTGGCTATGGGGCTGCCCAGTTCTATGTGTCCAATGGTGATGAGAGTATGAGCGCGGGGATAGAGCACTCTATGAGGAACTGATGGTGGCTGTTAATCCAGCAGCTGATGGGCACGATCGAGTCAGAGAGAATGGGTGAGAAGGATGATTTTGTTGGAGGGGCCACCGTCAACGACGGATTGGATTTCTGCTGTTGCCACGATCCTGACATTCGGAGTGGCGCTATGGGCGCTGTTCTATGCGCGGGGTCAAGTGAAAGAATCTATGGAGGCACGACGGCAGCTTGATGATATCGAAAAGAAGCGTTCAGAGCCGTCCGTTGTGGCGTATATGGAGCCGGCCGCTTCACCGTTCATCCAAGAGATCGTAATCAAGAACTTTGGTCCGACTCCTGCCTATGACGTCAAGTTTGTTAGTGATCCGCCGATACAGAGGACAGGGGATGCCGATCGAAAGGTTGCTGAAGACGTAGAGATCCCGGAAGTCATCCCGTATTTAGCACCTGGGCAAGAGTGGCGAACAATTTGGGATGTTAGCCGCGATCGGTCGGACAATAAAGATTTGGCAGATCGACACGAAGTTGAAGTGACATTCAAGGGGTTGGAAGACGTCGAACTGAAGAGCCGCGCGGTCCTTGATTGGGCACCACTTAAAACGAAGCGATTCATGGATACTCTCAGTGTTCACGATCTCGCTAAGTCCGTGAAGGAAATGAATACGCGCCAGAAGCGTTGGAGTGAGACTCCGGGTGGCCTGAGAGTGTGGGTGCGGTCTGGTGACGAAAGAGACGAGAGGCTGAGAAACGAAGCACGTCGACTTCGAGAACTCAATCAAGCACAGCGTGAAGAATTGAAAAAGAGTCTAGAAGATACATCTATGAGCGCATCGCAAGAAGAGCCACCGCGTCTTGAGCTTGATTCGGATCAACCTTAACCGGAACACGGCTCGATGCGGTGGGCTTCTTTACATACCTGGCTAGATTGTATTTCCGCATTTGTTTGCGGACGCTTGCATTCATCTCACCGACAATATCGGGCGGAGATTGCTCTGCACGTTCACTAGAGTCCCCAGTCATCTCTCCACCGTATGCGATGGAACCGACTAAGTGGTCCATCGTCGCCTGGCCGGCCTAGTAACGTCCCGACAACCACCTGTCGTATCACCCAGCTAGGATGAGCCGTATTGACTAAAGCAATACTTCAAACGGAATCTGGGGATTCGAACATGGCACTAAACCTCGCCCAAATTGCAAGCACTCCGAGCGGAGCCCGCCGGCTGCGGCTCATCACTGCGATAAGTGAGCTCACTGTTCGACCTGGCTTCGCGGTACCAACGGATGCACTTGCAGAAGTGGATGCATACTACGGGCAGGATGACCGCGCACTAGAAGCAGATCTCCGTTGGATGAAAGATCGTGGTTGGGTAGAGTTTTGGGCTTCCATCGCTGGCATCAAGGATGTCCTGATCGAAGCAGCTGGGTATGACGCGGCAAGCGTCTTTATTGAGTCCCGAACAGACATAGTCGAGCGTTCAAAGTCCGCTCGTGAGAACTACCTGCGCTGGTTGTACGACTGCGATCACAATGATGATCGACGGTTGACCCATTCTGACTTTCGAGCGAGCGCTCATGGGAATTACTTGGGTCAGGAATTTTCAGATGGTGAAATCCGAAAGGCCGCCCGAAGGTTGGTCGATGGCGGGTATATCACCGGAGAGCGCATGGCAACCGGTTCCTATGCCGCACCGCGCATCTCAAATGAAGGTATCAACATCATCGAAAGGTATGGATCATTGGCAAAAATTCCAGCTGCATCGCAGGGAAACGTGACGACGCATATCAACTTGGCGGATTCCCACGGCAACAACCTGAATGTTGGCGGCAGCAAGGTCACTCAAACGAGCAATGTCACTGTTGACCAGCTAGAGCAAGCCACTATGTTCATCCGCAGCGCCAAGGGTCTAATACCGCTGTTGGGTTTGGCGGATGGCGATCAAGTTAAGGCACTCGAAATCATCGGCGAGCTTGAATCTGAAACCACGGGTCCAGCTCCGAAGCGAGACCGCATCAAGGAACTCATTTCCAAAGTTGCAGAGATCGCCGCGCTTGGCACTGCTCAAGGCATGGTTGATGCGCTTGTGGGTATGGCAGAAAGCACTCTGGCCGCGTTAGGAGGCTAATTCCTACCTAGTCAATTCGAAGACTAAAATTGCAGCAATCGGCCCGGATACTGCCACGATGATCGCATAAAATGCCACTGCGACTAATTCGAAATAGTGCCATTTGCGGTATGTCTCACTTGCTCTGGCCTTTTCCAGCGCGATCCCGTTGACCTCTTCAGCTGTACCGGCTATCGAACGATGTGTGCATCTTTTCTGACGAGTTCAAGACGACCCACCGATGCTCAGATAGACGACCGATTGTTGAACGCGCAACCATGTCGTGGGTCACTGATAATCTCGGTAGTGAAGAGAGTTCCCGACTCCGAGCGGAACGAATAAAGACAGGTTAGTCATGTACATAAGAAACGTTACGCTTGAAAACGTCAAGAGCTTTAGGGGCAAGCATCGCTTCGAGCTGAGCTCTGGGGTGAACTACTTTGTGGGTGATAACAACAGTGGTAAGTCATCCGTCATGGAAGCACTGCTCTTCTTGTTTGAGGGGCCGTCGGCTACCAAATGGACACCAGAGAAGTTCTACTCCTCGCAGGCGACAGGTGCTACCCGGGTTGAAGTCGACATTGCGGATAACGTTGATGCCCTTGTGGAGCAGGATAAGTTCAAGGTGTTGAGTGAGTTCGTTTTTGAAGACGGTGATCAGCGCATACTGCGTCTTGAGCGAAGTAGCGAATCGCGCACGGTTACACAGGGTGGGAAGACTAAAAGCGTTGATGTAAAAGCGGTGTGCTTCTGGCACCCTGAACGCAAGCAATTTGAGAATGTGACTGGCATCGATGCCAGAGTCAAAGCGATCTTTGATTTTGAGGCGATCTGGGCGGACGCCCATCCCGGGGATCACATCGACTTTGCGAACACTAAGACGCTGGGGCGTCTTTTGGACTCATCTTTTAAGCGCTTCACCTCGACAGATAGTTGGAAAGCGCTTGAAGCGGCTCACGAGAAGGCGTTCTCTGCTGATGAGGAAGGTTCATTCCTGGTCGAGACCCAACAGCTGGCGTCGGGCATCAAAAAGCTAGTTGACGAGCAATACGGTACGGCAGACTACCGTTTTGATTTTGGTCTCCCAGATGCGTCTATCTTCATGAAACAAGGGCGACTGCATGTCGACGATGGTGCGGGTGAAACCCCGGCAGACGGCAAGGGCACGGGGATGCAGCGCGCCATTGCGTTGGCCATCATCCAGCACTATGCCCGCTCGGCAGCGCTGCTCGATGGAGAGAACAAGACCCCTCTGGTGCTCATCCTGGATGAGCCGGAGACATGGTTGCACCCGAGCGCGCAGCTGCGTCTGGGAGATGCGCTGAGTTCCATAGGTGAGCGCGAGCAGGTCTTCGTGATTACCCATTCGCCTTATTTGATTCGTAAATTCGATTCCGAAAGGCACCTGTTGACAGTCCTATCTGGACAAGGGGACGCTCGAAAGATTGACCCGTCGACGAAGTTCGGAATGTTTGGCGTGGGTGAGCCTACCTGGGGCGAAATTAACTATCGAGCCTTTGAAGTGTGCAGTAATGATTTCCACAATGAACTGTATGGGCATGTGCAACGCCACCTAGATGCACAAAAGCCAGAAGGCAAGTTCGCGAAGGAACACGAGATTGACAACTTCTTTGCGGACCAAGGCATTGAAAAGTCGAAGACGTGGATTCGTACGGAAGTCCTCCAGTACCCTTCCACTTTGCCGGCGTACGTTCGTAATTCGATCCACCACCCCGAAAATGAGATGAACAAGCCTTTTACTCAGGAGGAGCTGCGTGATTCAATCAAGCATCTCGTTGGAGTCGTGGAAACGATCAATGCGATAGCTTGACTGACTCCGCCAACCGATTCACGGTGAAGTGACGGAAAGCATGACCCCGGCTGAATCTGCAACCGGGGTCATGCTTTTTCTCTGTGTCCGACAGGGGGTAACCCTAGAGCGGGATCTTCAGTACCGTGTTTACGCGCGTAGCTGCTGGGTCCTATGTGCTCCTGGGTGACTTATTGGCGTAACCCGTCGATTCCAGGGTGCGGTTGCCTTCGGCGGTGACAGATTACGTGCTTCCTATTCGCCTCCCTTCATAGACCTAGTTCGACCTCCAGTAGGCTGGAACAGCCAATGGCGAGCCTGTGGCAGCAGCGAACTAGTCGTAGTTGCTTGTCACATGTGAGCCGTGTGGCGACTGCCCGAGCGTTGATGCCCAGCTCGAGCTATAAGGAGATCCAACAAGCCTCGCAATGAACCTCCTGCTCGTGCAAGGCGGCGCTGGACGATGTCGATACATGTATTTAGCAGTCTCGCTATTAGTGTGCTGGAAAGTTTTGACTTGTGGAAAGCCTGCCGCGGTCGTTCCTCGAATCGCTGCGGCGAACCGGCGCGGCAATTGTCTCCCTCGTAATATTCTTCTATATCCATAACAGCAGCCATCTGGCTGCCGATCTCAGGACGTTTTTGTGTTCAATGGGGGGGTGGCTACAAACGCGTGCCCGAGGATTGATGCGGCGAGCTGGGTTTCATCCTAGGGCTGGATCACGGAGTGTCTCGGAAGAAGATAGAAGGTGTCTCTCGTACTGGGACGGAACCCAAGACGGGCAAGATGCATGGAACCAACCTTGAGGCGAATCTCAAGTGTGGGAAGTAGCGAACGTCGCTAATACATCCAAATTTTCGACTCGCCTATGTTTGAATCTCCGCTCGCGCGATTTTTAGAACTAGCGACAGGCGGCTGAGGACTTCAGCGATGCCGGGGGCTTAGTGTGGCTTCAGGGCAGAGCCATCCACCTTTGATAGCCAGCTTGGAAGCCTGCTAAGACTAACTCACTTACGGATGATTGAGCTTAGTAAGTATCGATTTTGGCGGACGTCTGGACAGGGCACATAAGCTGGCCGCCAACCCATGCCCGTACGGGCGGAACCTGGGAAAGGCCACCGACTGCACCTGTACCCGATGCAGCGCCGCCGCTACCTGGCCAGGCTCTCGGGCCCGCCGCTGGACCGGATCGACATGCAACTCTTTGTACCGCAGCTCTCGCCCCGGGAACTGGCCGGCCCCGGAACCGGCGAATCCTCCGCCGTGGTCGCGGCACGCGTGCGCGAGGCTCGTGCCGCGGCATGTGATCGGCTCAAGCGCTGGGGTATCTGCACCAACGCGGAGGTCCCCGGATCGATCCTGCGCAACGAGCTGCGACTGCTGACGGCCACTCGGCCGATACCGCGGTGTTCGGCATTCCCCTTAACCGCGTCAGGCGCTCGCCGGGGAGTCCATGCCACTGTTTATCCACACTGCTGCCTGCGGCACGGCGCTCGCCGGCCACCCCGGTGCATCCTTGAAACCAACCGGCCAGCAACTCCGCCAACGCCCGGGGCCTGCGGTCGGATGACCCAGGAGTGTGCCCATGAACCACAACCAAGAACTCGGTGCCGCCGGCGAGGAGCTGGCCGCTTCCTATCTCGCCGGCGCCGGCTACAGAGTGCTGGAACGCAATTGGCGTTGCCGGCTCGGCGAGCTGGATATCGTCGCCGAGACGCACGGACAGGTCGTCGGGGTGGAGGTCAAGACGCGCAGCTCGTCGGGCTTCGGGCACCCGGCCGAGGCGGTCAACCCGGCCAAGCTGCGCCGACTCTCACACCTGGTGCGGCGCTGGTGCGTGACCCACCGCCGCAATCCGCACACCGTGCGCGTGGACGTGGTGGCAATCCTCATGGCACCGGGGTGCGAACCGAGCATTGAACATCTGATCGGGGTGGAATCGTGAGCCTGGCCCGCACCCTCGGCATCGGCCTGACCGGTCTCAACGGCCAGCTCATCGAGGTGGAAGCCGACGTGGGCAACGGCATCCCCGCCTTCATCCTGCTGGGACTGCCCGACGCGGCCCTCAACGAATCGCGCGAGCGCATCCGCTCCGCGGCCCGCAACTCCGGCATTCCGCTGCCCAACCGCCGCCTCACGGTGAACCTGACGCCCGCGACGCTGCACAAGCGGGGCTCCGGATTCGACCTGGCCATCCTGCTGGCGGCGCTGGCCGCGGACCGATCCATCACCCCGGCCCCGGGCGTGGTCTACCTGGCCGAGCTCGGGCTTGACGGGTCGCTGCGTCCCGTTTCCGGGGTGCTTCCGGCCGTCATGGCGGCCGTGCGGGACGGTTACCCGAACGTCGTGGTCGCCACCGAGAACCAGGCGGAGGCAGAACTGGTTGCCGGGGCCTCGGTACGGTCCTACGCCCACCTGTCCCAGGTGCTTGCCGAATGCGGCGCCGATCCGCTGGATCTTCAGTACCGGGCGCGGCACGACTCGCCCGCGCGGAAGAGTGCCGGATGGTCGGCAACCCGCACACCGGCCATGGACCTCTCAGAGGTGGTAGGCCAGGCCCAGGGACGGTACGCGCTGGAGGTGGCAGCCGCCGGCGGCCACCACCTGCTCTTCACCGGGCCTCCCGGGGCCGGGAAAACCATGCTTGCCCAGCGCCTGCCCGGGCTGCTGCCGGACCTCGACGACGCCCAGGCGCTGGAAACCACCGCGGTGCATTCGCTGTCGGCCGGCGGGCGGCCCATCGATTCGTTGCTGCGCCGCCCGCCCTTCGAGTCCCCGCACCACAGCGCCTCCATGGTGGCGCTGATCGGCGGAGGCAGCGGCATCCCGCGGCCCGGCGCCGCCTCCCGCGCGCATCGGGGCGTGCTTTTCCTGGACGAGGCGCCCGAATTCTCCTCCACGGCCTTGGACGCGCTGCGCCAGCCGCTGGAATCCGGCGTGCTCACCCTGCACCGGGCATCCGGCACCGCCAGCTACCCGGCGCGCTTCCAGCTGCTGCTGGCGGCCAACCCGTGCCCGTGCGGGCGGAACCTGGGCAAGGGCACCGACTGCACCTGTACCCCGATGCAGCGCCGCCGCTACCTGGCCAGGCTCTCGGGTCCGCTGCTGGACCGGATCGACATGCAGCTCTTTGTTCCGCAGCTCTCTGCCCGGGAACTGGCCGGGCGCGGAACCTGCGAATCCTCCGCCGTGGTCGCGGCGCGCGTGCGCGAGGCGCGTACGGCGGCACGTGATCGGCTCAAGCGCTGGGGTATCTGCACCAACGCGGAGGTCCCCGGATCGATCCTGCGCAACGAGTTGCGGCTCCTCTCTGCAACGCTGGCCGGTCTGAACCGGGCCACGGAGTCGCTGCGGCTCAGTGCACGCGGCTACGACCGGGTGCTGCGCATCGCCTGGTCCATCGCCGACCTGAACTCCCACGCCTGCCCCACGGCGGACGACGTGGACGTGGCCATCCAATTGCGCCAGCACGGCAAGGGAGACGTGGGCTAGTTGCACTCGCCGACGGGTCGGAGACTACCGTGCGATGGCCCGCCGAGCCGGGGAGAGCGCCCGGGCCAGCAGGGCCAGCAGGCCGTCGAGCACCAGGGCGAGGCCGGTGACCAGCACCGCGCCGACCAACACCTGGCCGTAGTCGTAGAGGGCCAGCCCATCGAAGATATAGCGGCCAAGCCCGCCCAGGTTCACGTAGGCGGCGATCGTGGCCGTGGCCACGACCTGCAGAATTGCCCCGCGCATCCCGCCCAGGATCAGCGGCAGCGCCAGCGGGAGCTCGACCTGCAGGATGATCCGCGAGTCCTTCATGCCGATGGCACGCGCGGCATCCACGACCGATGGCTCGACGTTGGCCACCCCCGCGTACACCCCGGCCAGGATCGGCGGGATCGCGATCAGCACCAGGGCTGCCAGCGGCGGCAGCAGCCCGATTCCCATCAGGAGCACCAGCAGCGTCATGATGCCCAGCGAGGGCAGCGCCCGCAGCACGTTGGAAGCGGACACCAGGAACACCCTGCCGGTGCCGGTGTGCCCGATGAAAACCCCGACAGGGAAGGCGATGACGGCGGCGGCCAGCACCGCCAGGAACGAATACCACAGGTGTTCGCCCAGCCGGGCGGGGATCCCCGCGCTTCCGGACCAGTTCGCGGCGTCGGCAAAGTACGCGAGCATCTCGTTGATCACTTGGAACCCTCCCGGCCCGCGGCGTCCTGCGCGCTCGGCGCGGCTTGGCTTGCGCGCCCGTTGAAGGGGCGCCGGCGGTCCGCCGACGCGGCAGGGGCCGCCCCGTGGTGCAGCCAGGGGGTCAGCAGCCGGGCGGCGCCGGCAATGATCCTGTCAAGGAGTAGGGCGAGCAGCAGGATGACGATGATGCCGGCCAGGATCTGGTCGGGGTAGTTGCGCTGGTAGCCGGCCACGAAGAGCTGGCCCAGCCCGCCGACGCCGATCACGGCGCCCACGGACACCAGCGACACGTTGGTCACCGCCGCGACGCGGGTGCCGGCTGCGAGCGGTGCCACGGCCAGGGGAAGGTCCACGAACACCCTGCGCCGGGCGCGGGAGTAGCCCAGCGCCTCGGCGGCGTTCAGGACCTCCGGGGCCACCGCGTCCAGCGCGTCGAACACCGTGCGCACCAGCAGCGAGGTCGAGTACAGGCTCAGCGCAATGACCACGTTCAGCGGGTCAAGGATCTGGGTGCCGATGATCGAGGGAATCACCACGAACAGCGCAAGCGAGGGGATGGTGAAGATCGCGCTGGCCACGCCGGTGATCAGCGCCCGGGTGCGCGGCCGGTTGCCGAAGACCAGCCCGAGCGCCAGTGCCAGCACCACGCCGACCACGGTGGGAATGATGCTCAGGTACAGGTGTTCGAGCGTGAGCGCCCGGGCCTGCCCGGGATTCTCCCAGAGCCAGTTCATGCCTGGCCCCGCACTTCGTGGCGCAGGTAGGGTGCCAGGTCGTCGATGGTGACGCAGGCGCCGGGAACCGCGTCGCCGTTCACCAGCAGTGCCGCGGACACCGGGGAGGCCAACACAGCATCGAGCGCCGAGCGGACCGTGTCCCCGCGCCGCACCACGGACCCGGCCGCGAACTCCACCCCCGTGGGGTCGATCCACACTGCCCTGCGCTGCCCGGGGTCCAGACGGAGCCTCCAGCCCGGTGCGATAGTGCCCAACTCGATCAGGCTGTCGGGGCCGGGAGCGGGGAGCGTGGTGGCCTGGACGTCCTCGAGCGTGGCGAAGGAAAGCTGGCGGAAGCCACGGTCCTTGGACACCATGGCGGCGACGAAGTCGGTTGCAGGCCGGGTGAGGATATCCAGCGGGGACGCGTATTGGTGCAGCACCCCGCCGGGGGCCAGCACGGCGATGCGGTCGCCCAGGGTGAGTGCCTCGTCGATGTCGTGGGTGACCATCACAATGGTCTTCTTGATCTCGGCCTGAAGGTGCTGGACTTCCTGTTGCAGCTCGAGACGCACGATCGGGTCCACGGCGGAAAAGGGTTCGTCCATGAGCAGGATCGGCGGGTCTGCAGCCAGGGCGCGGGCGACCCCGACGCGTTGCTGTTGCCCGCCGGAAAGCTGTGCCGGGTACCGGGCGGCCATCGAGGCGTCCAGGCCCACCCGCTCCATCGCCTCGTGCGCCTTGGCGCGGGCCTGGGCCTTGGACAGGCCCAGCAGGCGCTGGACCGTGGCCACGTTGTCCAGCACGGTGCGGTGCGGGAACAAGCCGGCGTTTTGCAATACGTAGCCGATGCCCAGCCGCAGCGTGACGGCACGGATGTCGGCGACGTCCTGCCCGTCGATGCGCACGCGGCCGCTGCTGGGGGACACCATGCGGTTGATCATGCGCATGGAGGTGGTCTTGCCGCAGCCGCTGGGCCCGACCAGGACGGTGAAGGAACCGGTGGGGATCTCCAGCTCCAGGTCGGTGACCGCCCGGGTGCCGCCGGGGTATGACTTGGACACTGATTCGAAGGTGATCATCGCGGGTTCTTGGGTCCTATCGGTGGCGGGGCGGTGCGAAATGCGGGCGAAAAGTGGGTGGCTCCCACCGGCGGGCGAGACCACGAACCCCCGAATCGAACAAGTGTTCTAATCTTGTCGATTCGGGGGCGGATTCCTGCGTTAGTTGCCCAACAGGCCCTGGTCCGTGAGCCACGTGATGGCTGCCTGCTTCGGTTCCACCTTGGCGCTGCCGGAGACCTGCTCGTTGAGCTTGATCAGCTCCTCGGTGCTCAGCTTCGCGGAAATTGCATCAAGGGCCTGGACCGCCTTCGCATCGAGCTTCCCGGCGGCCGAAACCGGAACCACCTGCTGCGCCGGGAAGTTGTTCTTGGGATCCTCCAGCACCACCAGGTCGTTGGCGGGGATCGCGGTGCTCGTGGTGAAGATGTTCGCGGCCGTGACCTTGCCGTCGAGCAGCGCCTTGACGGTGGCAGGGCCGCCGCCATCGGAAATCGGCTCGAACTTCGAAGGCACGAAGCCGTAGCTCTTCTCCAAGCCCGGCAGGCCTACGGGGCGCTTGTTGAATTCGGGGGGACCGGCCATGACCACCTCGTCGTTGTGTGCCGCGAGGTCCTCGATCGACTTCAGCGACCACTTGTCCGCGGTGGCACGGGTGACAACCACCGCGTCCTTGTCCTCGGCCGCCGCGGGGGTGAGCATGGTCAACTTCTTGGACTCCAGCGCGGCCGGCAGGGCCGAGACGATCGATTCGGGGGAACTGACATCGCCCTTCTCGTCCAGGGCCAGCAACAGGTTGCCGGTGTAGTCGGGGATCAAGTCGATGGACCCGTCCGCCAGCGCCGGGATGTAGGCCTCGCGGCTGCCGATGCGGAACTTCGTCTCAACCGTGTACCCCTTGTCCTTCAACGCCTCGGCGTAGAGGTTGCCGATGATCTCGGATTCGGTGAAATCCGCCGACGACACGGTCAGGGTTCCGCCGGCGCCGGAAGAATCAGCCGGTGCCGGAGACGCCGTGGGATTGGAGCATCCGCTGAGGATCAACGAACCGGCCACCACGGAGAGGGCTGCAATAAATGGAAGCTTCATTCGATTCATGTGTGATGCCTAGTTTCGTGTCAGTTGTTTCTACCGGCGAATCCGCCCTGGAGGCACGTGGCCGTCGGTAGGGGGGCTAAAACCATCGTTACCTATTTGGAGTCGGACAAGCAACATGCATGGGCATCCGACATGGGGCGTTGCGGCCACGTAGAAGTTGATTCGCAGCCGCAACGACCGGTTCCACCCCAATCCTCGACACTTGCCCACACATCAGGACCCGCCGCGCGGGCGCCGACGGACCCTGTCCCCAGGGCGCGCATCCGCTCCCCGACGCTTCGGGTGGGAGATGCACGATAAGGGAAGCACCAAGGACACTCCCACCCGGTGCCAGCGCAGCTGTTGCCTGCACGGCACCGGGGAACAGGCGCAATCGCCGGGAGACGAGCACCGAACCAGCCGGAGGCCACAGAGACATGAACACCGCCGATCCCGAGGCCCTGGCACGCGCAGGCCTCACCCACATCATCGAACCCAACGACCAAACCGGAGCCGCCCTCGTCCAGGTCGCCGGGGCCGTCGAAGCCTACCGCCTCATCCACGACCACGCCGGACCGGCCCCCGCACACGAACAACAACAAGTCGCCGAACTGCTCGACGCCCATGGGGCGAGCCGCGCGAGCCTGCGCCTGGACGCCGGACTCGAACGCTGGCGCCCCCGGGCGGCGCTCGCCGACCCCATCACCGACCTCAAGCTCATGGCCAACCTCGGGGGAGGAATCATCCACCCCGCAGACGAGCACTGGCCACAGGGCTTTGAAGCACTGGGACTGGCAGCGCCCCTGGCCCTCTGGTACCGCGGCAACGGCGACCGGGACATCCTGCGCGACCCGGCCCACCTTGCCGCCATCGTCGGATCACGGGACGCCACCGAATATGGACGCACCGTCACCGCGGAACTGGTCCACGGCCTGCGGGCACGGGGAATCTGCATCGTCTCCGGGGGAGCCTACGGCATCGACGCGCAAGCCCACCAAGCCGCGCTCGCCGAAGACCCGCCCATCGATGCCGGCCCGGGCAGATCCCCGCGGCCCGCCACCATTGCCGTGATGGCAGGGGGACTGAACCGCTTCTACCCCGTGGGCAACGACGACCTGCTCATGGCCGTCCACCGCCAGGGCCTCCTCATTGCGGAAGTCGCCCCAGGGGCCACGCCCACCCGCTGGCGCTTCCTCCAACGCAACAGGCTGATAGCCGCCCTGTGCGCGGCAACCATCGTGGCCGAGGCGCGCTGGCGCTCCGGGGCCCTGAGCACCGCACGCCACGCTGCGGAGATCGGCCGCGAGGTAGGTGCCGTCCCGGGGTCGGTCTTCTCCGCAAACTCCGCAGGCTGCCATCGGCTCATCCGCGAGGGAGCGGCAACACTCGTCACCGATGCCGCCGAGGCGCTCGAACTCCTCAAGCTCCCCGACCCCGCGCAAGTTCCACACCCGGGCCCGCAACCCGCACAGGGCGCCAACCCCGGTAGCAGGGAAGAGCAACGCGACTACGATGGGCTGGCCATCCAGGACCTGCTGCTCCTCGACGCCCTGCCCATACGCTCGCCACGGACCGCGGACCAGCTTGCCGCAGTCGCGGGACTCGGCATGGGCTCCATCCTTGGCGGACTCTCCCGCCTGGCCACCCGCGGACTGGCCGAACGCACGGGTATTGGCTGGATACGCCGCTTCCCCAACGGCCGGGAACCCCAACGCGGAGCCCCCACCCCGTCCTGAGGAACGCCGGGTACACATCAACCGGCGTGGCACAGTTGCCCAGGCCCCCGACCCGGGAGACAGTAGAGACGTGCCAGAGCCAATCGAACAAAAAACCGAAACCCCACCGTTGCCCGTCGAGCTCCAAAAAGCCCACGACGGCTTCCTGAGGTACATGGCCCTGGAACGCGAACGCAGCGAGCACACCCTGCGCGCCTACGGCAGCGACATCGCCAACCTCTACGCCTATGCCATTCCGCGCGGTGCAACGACCTTGGCGGGACTCGACCTCACCCTCCTGCGCGCCTGGCTCATGACGCTGCAGGAATCAGGCCTCGCGCGCGCCACCCTGGCACGCCGCTCCGCGACCATCCGCAGCTTCCTCACCTGGGCAGTGCGAGAAAACTTCATTGCCACCAACCCCGCCATCCGCCTGAAGTCACCCAAGCGCGAACAACGCCTCCCTCACATCCTGCAAAACAACCAGATCGAACGGATCTTCCAACCCCTGCCCGAAGCCCCGGGCTCACCGGATGCCAAGACCCCCGAGCAGAGCCGCGAACAGCTTGCGCTCGCCGACCGCGACAAGCTCATCCTCGAGTTGCTCTACGCCACGGCCATCCGCGTGGGGGAGCTGGTGTCGCTGGACATCACCGACATCGACCTGGACCGACGGACCCTGCGGGTCATCGGCAAGGGCAACAAGGAGCGCACGGTGCCTTTCGGGCAGCCGGCCCTGAACGCTGTCGATGACTGGATGCGCCGCGCCCGTCCGGTGTTGAGAACCGACGACTCCGGGCGCGCACTGCTGCTGGGCCGCCGCGGGAAACGGCTAGATGCCCGGCAGGCACGCCAAGTGGTCTCCGACGCCCTGGCGGCACTGGGGGACACCGCCGCCAGGGGGCCCCACGCACTGCGCCACACGGCCGCGACCCACCTGTTGGACCGGGGCGCCGACCTGCGCGCCGTGCAGGAGATTCTGGGGCATTCCTCGCTGGCAACCACTCAGCTCTACACCCATGTTTCGGTCGAACGGCTCAAGGACAGCTACCAAAAGGCCCATCCTCGTGCATAATCCGAGGTCATGGTCGAAAGACGCTGGTCGAACGCCGTATAATCGTGCACAATACTAATCAGGACCTACTGGACTTCGAAACAGGGTTGTTGACGTTGGGGAAGACGTTCCAACAGCACATCGGAGGAAAGCATGTCTGACGCACTGACCAGGGGCGTACTTTTCGTACACTCAGCCCCTTCAGCGCTGTGCCCGCACATCGAGTGGGCGATCGGTTCCGTTGTCGACCAGCGGACCGATCTGCACTGGACCGAGCAGAGCGCTGCCCCGGGCATGTCCCGGTCGGAAGTGAACTGGACCGGCAAGCCCGGCACCGGTGCTCTTTTGGCGTCCGCTCTTCGCGGTTGGGCCCACCTGCGCTACGAGGTCACCGAGGAAGCCAGTCCCGGTGTCGACTCGAGCCGTTGGTCCCACACGCCTGAGCTCGGGATCTTCCACGCCACCACGGACGCCGCCGGCAACATCATGGTCAGCGAGGAACGCATCCGCTGGGCCTACGAAAAGGGCGCCGGCGATCCTGCCATCGTGTACCAGGAGCTCTCCATTGCCCTTGGCGAGGCCTGGGACGAGGAACTCGAGCCCTTCCGCTACGCCGCCGAGGGCGCACCCGTGCGCTGGCTGCACCAGGTCATCTGACCGTTCCCGGGTCTGTCCGCCAACAGCAACACCTCGCGTGGGCCGGATGGTTGACCATTACTCCTGGTCGATGAACCCACCGCTGCACACTTCCACCGGTCGAGAAAACAACTCGAGGCGTTGTCGCCCCGATTTCGCACCGTCCGCACTGCATCGACACAAGTACAACGACAAAGAGCTGTGGCCCGAAGTTCGACTTCGGGCCACAGCTCTTTGGTGATGCAGGCTCAGCCTGCTGGCGTTCTAGACGCTGCGGATGGCAACGACGGCGTTGTGTCCGCCGAAGCCGAACGAGTTGTTCAGGGCCACGATGGAACCCTCCGGCAATTCGCGCGGGGTGCCGACAACGACATCCAACGGGATTTCCGGATCCTGGTTCTCGAGGTTGATCGTCACCGGCGCCTTGCGGTGGTATACGGCGAGCACGGCGAGCACCGACTCAACGGCACCCGAGGCGCCCAGCAGGTGGCCCATCTGCGACTTGGTGGCCGATACGCACACGTTGTCCAGGTGGCTGCCCAGCGCCGCACGCAGGGCCGTGTACTCCGGCTTGTCGCCCACGGGGGTCGAGGTGGCATGCGCGTTGACGTGGACGACGTCCTCGGGCTGGATGCGGCCGTCAAACATGGCCGCCTTCAGGGCACGAGTGGCACCCAGGCCCTCCGGGTCAGGCGCAGTGATGTGGTAGGCGTCGGCAGTCACCGAGGTGCCGGCAAGCTCGGCGTAGATGGTGGCACCGCGGGCAATGGCGTGTTCCTCGGCTTCGAGGACCAGGGCGCCGGCGCCTTCGCCCATGACGAAGCCGTCACGGTCGATGTCGTACGGGCGCGATGCGTGCTCCGGGTCGTCGTTGCGCTTGGACAACGCCTGCATGGCGGCGAACGAGGCCATCGGCATCGGGTGGATGGCGGCTTCCGCGCCACCACACACCACCACGTCCGCCTTGCCCGAACGGATCAGCTCGAGTCCGATGTGCATGGCCTCGGTACCCGAAGCGCAGGCCGACACCGGGGTGTGCGCGCCGGCACGGGCGCCCAAGTCCAGGGACACGGCAGCGGCCGGGCCATTTGGCATCAGCATCGGCACCGTCATCGGCAGTACTCGGCGGGGGCCCTTTTCCTTCAGGGTGTCCCAGGCGTCAAGCAGGGTCCACACGCCACCGATGCCGGTGGCGAAGGCCACGGCCAAGCGGTCGTGGTCGACCGTTTCAATGCCGGAGTCCTTCCAGGCCTCGCGCGCGGCAACCACGGCGAACTGGGTGGACGGGTCCATGCGCTTCATTTCGACACGGGAGAGGACCTCGGAAGCGGGGGTGGACGCCTTGGCGGCAAACTTCACCGGCAGGTTGTAGGTTTCAACCCACTCATCGGGCAGCGTGTGGGCGCCCGAAACACCCTTGAGGGCATTGGCCCACAGGGTCGGGACGTCCCCGCCGATGGGGGTGGTGGCACCAAGGCCGGTGATAACAACTTTGCGAGCCATGTTGAAACTCTCTACTGGTTGGGGCGAAACGGCTAGCGAAGCTAGCACGCGATCCAAGCGTCGGGCCGTGGCCACATGGGCGGTGTCCGGATTGAATCGAAAATCTGGGGATCGGTTACGAAACCGGTAAAGCGGGTCGGACGGCGGGTGCCTTCCAACCGGTAAACATGAAGGGGGAAGCGATGCACCCCTTGAAACGCGAACCCGCGAGGGATTCCGTTTCAAGGGGACGCATCAAAACCTGGCTTAGACCTGCGCGCCGGCGATGAAGTTCACTGCATCGGCAACGGTCTTAAGGTTCTTGACCTCTTCGTCCGGGATCTTCACGTCGAACTTCTCTTCGGCGTTGACGACGATGGTCATCATCGAGATGGAGTCGATGTCCAGGTCCTCGGTGAAGGACTTGTCCATTTCGACCGCTTCGGTCTCCAGACCGGTCTCTTCGTTGACGATCTCGGCCAAGCCGGCCAGAATCTCTTCGTTGCTAGCCATGATGGCTCCTTTTCTGTGTTTGCCGGTAACAAGCCCGACGACTATGCAGACCACAGGTGTGCGGTCCGAATGATGGGTTGTGTCCCTGGGGGTTAAGCCTAGGGCAGGACAACGACCTGTGCGCCAAAGACAAGCCCGGCGCCAAATCCGATTTGCAGGGCCAGGCCGCCGGAGAGCTCGGGGTTCTCCTTGAGCATGTTGTCCATGGCCATGGGGATGGAGGCAGCCGAGGTGTTTCCGGAGGTGGCGATGTCGCGGGCGACAACCACGGTTTCCGGGAGCTTCAGCTGCTTGACCATCTCGTCGATGATCCGCATGTTGGCCTGGTGGGGGATGAAGGCTGCCAGGTCCTCGGCGGTGAGTCCGGCGTCGGCCAGGGCCTTCTTGGCCATCTTGGCCATTTCCCATACTGCCCAGCGGAAGACCGTCTGGCCATCCTGGCGCAGGGTCGGCCAAAGCTGGGCCTCGGTCCCGGCAACCAGGGAGGTGCCTTCGGGGGACGACTCGGCCTGCAGGACGGCGTCGCGCAGGTCCAGCTGGGAGTGGGTCATGCCGATGGCGGACCACTTCGAGCCGTCCGAACCCCAGACCGACGGGGAGATGCCGGGGATGTCCGAGGGGCCGATGACGACAGCGCCTGCGCCATCGCCGAGCAGGAAGGAAATGGTGCGCTCGTGGTTGTCGATGACGTCCGAGAGCTTCTCGGCGCCGACGACCAGCACGTATTCGGCCATGCCGGAACGCACCAGTGCGTCTGCCTGGGCCACGCCATAGCAGTAGCCGGCGCAGGCGGCCGAGATGTCGAAGGCCGGTGCCGGGGTGGCGCCGATGCGGTCGGCCAGGGCCGCGGCGGCGGACGGGGTGGCATAGGGGAAGGTCACGGTGGAGACGATGACTGCACCGATCTGGCTGGCCTCGATGCCGGCCGAAGCCAGGGCGTCGCGGGCGGCACCTTCGGCCATGTCCAGCAGCGAGGTGTTCTCATCGGCGCGCGCGCGGGTCACGATTCCGGTGCGCTGCTGGATCCACTCGTCGGAGGAGTCGATCCACTGGCACACGTCGTCGTTGGTGACGATGACGTCGGGACGGAAGGAGCCCACGCCGTGGATGCGGCTGAATTCGCGCGCGGTGGTTTGGTTCATCACTGCAGTCATGATTCGGGAACTTCCTATGCTTGGGTGTGTTCGAGTACGAAGGCGCGTGCCGCCTCGAGGTCTTCGGGGGACTTCAAGGCCAGGGTCGGGACGCCCTTCAGGCCGCGGCGGGCCAGGCCCACCAAGGTTCCTGCCGGCGCAAGTTCGATGATGCCGGTGACTCCCAGTGCCGCAAGCTGCTCCATGCACTTGTCCCAGCGGACCGGGCGAGAGACCTGGGCGACCAGCGAGGCAAGGTTTGCTTCGCCGCCGGCCACGGCCTGGCCGTCGAAGTTGGACAGCAACGTGGTTGCCGGGTCCTTGGCCTCCAAGGTCGCGGAGAGTTCTTCGAGCACCTGCACGGCCGGGGCCATGTGGTGGGTGTGGAAGGCGCCTGCGACCTTGAGCGGGATCACGCGTGCCTTTGCCGGGGGATTGGCGGCAAAGCCCTCGATTTGCTCCAGAGTGCCGGCGGCAACGATCTGGCCGCCTCCGTTGGCGTTGGCCGGGGTCAGCCCGGCGGCGAGGATTGCGGTGTTGACCTCTTCCGCGTCTCCACCCAGGACCGCGGCCATGCCGGTCGGGGTGGCCGCAGCGGCCAGGGCCATGGCGTTTGCGCGCTCACGCACGAAGACCATCGCGTCCTGTTCGCTGAGTGCGCCGGCCAGGGCGGTGGCGGTGATCTCGCCGACGGAGTGACCGGCAAGCACGGCGTTCGCCGGAAGCGCGTCGCCGAAGAGCGCACGGGCAGCGACGAGGCCGGCCGCCACGATCAGCGGCTGGGCCACCGCGGTGTCCTTGATGGTTTCCTCGTCCGACACCGTCCCGTGGGCGGTCAGGTCGCGCTCCGTGATGGCGGAGAGTTCTGCGAGATGTTCGGAAACACCCGGAACCTCAAGCCACGGAGAGAGGAATCCGGGGGTCTGGGAGCCCTGTCCAGGGCACACGATTGCTAGCACTACTCCAGCTTTCCAAAGATGTCGGTCACGACGGCTGATTTCGCACACCGACTTGTCGGCATGCTTTTGTAGGAAGTCTACAAGGCGGTCGATGTCTTCCGCGGCACCGGTTGCCGCGTTTCGGGCAAGTTTTCCGTTGTTTCGGCATCCAGCCGTCCCACCACCAACGCAGTTTGAAGGACGAACGCCTCGCGCGGAACCAATGGATCCCACCCCGTCACATCACAGACCCTTTTAAGTCTATAGCGCACCGTATTGGCATGGACGAACAGTTCCCGGGCAGTCCCTTCAAGGGAGTGCCCCAGCGACAAGTAGCTCGAGAGCGTCTCGATCAGCCCGTTTCCTGCCTTCAGCAGCGGGTTGTAGATCCCGGCAACCAGCGCCTCGCGGGCCTCGGAGTCGTTGTTCATGACCCGTTCGGGCCACAGGTCATCGGCATCCACCGGACGCGGTGCCAACGGCCAGGCGCGGGCCGCGGCGATGGCGGCAAAGGCCGCCTTGGCGCTGGCCGAGGCCTCCTTGAGCGTGGGTGCCAACGGGCTGTAAACCACCGGTCCCTCGCCGAAGAAGCTGGCGAGCCTATCCAGTCCGGCCCTGTCGGCCTCCACGCCCCCGAGCATCAGGATGGCGCGCTCACCGTGGACGCCGACCAGCGAGTCGCGGGCATAGCGGGCGGCGGCGCGCCGCAGTTCGCTGACGAATCCGACCTGCGAGGAAGCCGGGGTCGCCCCGATCATCACCAGAATGTTTTCGTGCGATTTCCAGCCCACTGCGGCAATCCTGGAGCGCAGCGAATCCTGTGACTCGCCGCGCATCACGGCATCCACCACCAGGGCCTCGAGACGAGAATCCCAGGCGCCGCGGGTCTCCGCGGCGCGGGCGTAGACGTCCGCCGCGGCGAAGGCGACCTCCCGCGAGTAGCGCAGGACCGCCTCGCGCAATTGCGTGTGTTCGGCTTCCGGGGCGATGTCCGGGACCTGGGACTCGACGACCTCGACGATGGTCCGGATCAGCTGGAGGGCCTTTTGCAGGCTGATGGAACGCGTCAATTCGGTGGGGGCCGCGCCGAAGACGTCGTTCAGCACCCACTGGGGGGAGGTGGTGGGGCGCTCGTACCAGGAGACGAACGAGGCGATGCCCTTTTGGGCCACCAGGCCGAGCGCCGCGCGTTCCTCGGGCCGCAGCCCGCGATACCAGGGGAGCGACTGGTCGAGGTGCTTCAGGGCCACGGTGGAAAGTACGCCCAGGTGCTGCTTGAGCCTTTTGAGGGTTTCCGGGCTGGCCTTGGCTTGCCGGAAGGGCCGGATCCGCTGCGAAGGATTCGGCGTTTGCTCATCACTCATAGAACGAGCATACGCACCATCGAGCCAGCTAACTATTTTGTATGGTTCACACAACGAAGACCGATGCCCTACTTCGAGTCGGAGCCTCGTGCCGGAGGGCATTGGCCGGAGGTTCCGTCGGGAGCGATACGATCCGGGCACAAAAACAGCGGTGGCGCGGACCCCCGTGGAAGGGAATCCGCGCCACCGCTGTCGACCGGTGCTCAGGACCGGTTAGGCGTCTCCACCGGCGTTGCCGCTGGTGCCGGCGGTAACGTCGTCGAGCTTGTACTTGGCAAAGGCGGCGGCCGGAGCCGAGGCGTCGACCTCTCCGCGCTTGGCCAGCATCTGCAGCGTGCGAACGACGACCGAGTGCGCGTCGATCTTGTAGAAGCGACGTGCGGCGGCGCGGGTGTCGGAGAAACCGAACCCGTCGGCGCCCAGGGTAGCGAACTCGTTCGGCACGAACTGGCGGATCTGGTCCGGCACGGCCTTCATGTAGTCGGTCACTGCAACGATCGGGCCGGTGGCCCCTGCAAGCTGCTGCGCAACGAAGGGAACGCGCGGTTCGGCGGCCGGATCAAGGAACGACTGCTCCTCGCACTCCAGGCCCTCGCGGCGCAATTCGTTCCAGGAGGTCACGGACCAGACATCGGCCGACACCCCCCAGTCCTCGGCGAGGATGCGCTGGGCTTCGATGGTCCACGGCACTGCCACGCCGGAGGCGAGCAGCTGGGCGCGCGGTCCGTCGACGGTGGCCGGGGAGACCTGGTAGATGCCGCCGAGGATGCCGGCGACGTCGAGGTTCTCCGGTTCCTTGGGCTGCTGGTAGGGCTCGTTGTAGATCGTGATGTAGTACATCACGTTCGGGTCCTCGTGCTTGCCGCCGTACATGCGCTCCAGGCCGGCCTTCATGATGTGGCCGATCTCGTACCCGTAGGCCGGGTCGTAGGTCAGCACAGCAGGGTTGGTGGAGGCAAGGATCGGCGAGTGGCCGTCGGCGTGCTGCAGGCCCTCTCCGGTCAGCGTGGTGCGACCGGCTGTGGCGCCCATGATGAACCCGCGGGCCATCTGGTCCCCGGCGGCCCAGAAGGCATCGCCGGTGCGCTGGAAGCCGAACATCGAGTAGAACACGTAGATCGGGATCAACGGCTCGTCGTGCGTGGCGTAGGCGGTGCCCGCGGCCGTGAACGCCGCAACGGCGCCGGCCTCGTTGATGCCCGGGTGGATCAGCTGTCCGAGCGGGGACTCCTTGTAGGCCAGGACCAGTTCGCGGTCCACCGACAGGTAGTTCTGACCGTCCGGGTTGTAGATCTTCGCGGTCGGGAAGAACGAGTCCATGCCGAAGGTGCGGGACTCATCGGGCACGATCGGGACGACGCGCTTGCCGAATTCCTTGTCGCGCATCAGGTCCTTGAGCAGGCGCACGAAGGCCATGGTGGTGGCGGCCTGCTGCTTGCCCGAGCCGCGTGCGGCGACCTCGTAGGCCTTCTCCTCCGGGAGGTGGATTGCCTTGGACTCGGTCCGGCGCGAAGGCACCGCACCACCCAGGGCCTCGCGGCGCTCCATCATGTACTTGTACTCGGCCGAGTCCTCGGCCGGGCGGTAGTACGGCGGCAGGTACGGGTCGGCTTCAAGCTGCTCGTCGGTGATGGGGATGCGCAGGTGGTCGCGGAAGGCCTTCAGATCCCCGAGCGTCATCTTCTTCATCTGGTGCGTGGCGTTGCGGGCCTCGAAGTGCGGGCCCAGGCCGTAGCCCTTGACGGTCTTGGTGAGGATGACCGTGGGCTTGCCCTTGAACTCGGTGGCTGCCTTGTAGGCCGCGTAGACCTTGTGGTAGTCGTGGCCGCCTCGCTTGAGGTTCCAGATTTCCTCGTCCGTCAGGTTCGCCACCAGTTCCTTGGTCTGCGGGGACTTTCCGAAGAAGTGCTCGCGGACGAAGGCGCCGTTTTCGGCCTTGTAGGTCTGGTAGTCGCCGTCCGGGGTCTGGTTCATGATGTCGACCAGCGAGTTGTCGGTGTCGGCATCGAGCAGGGAATCCCACTCGCGGCCCCACACGACCTTGATGACGTTCCAGCCCGCGCCGCGGAAGAATGCCTCAAGTTCCTGCATGATCTTGCCGTTGCCACGCACCGGTCCGTCGAGGCGCTGCAGGTTGCAGTTGACCACGAAGGTGAGGTTGTCGAGCTTCTCGTTGGCGGCAAGCTGAAGCAGACCGCGCGATTCCGGCTCGTCCATTTCGCCGTCGCCGAGGAATGCCCAGACGTGCTGGTCCGAGGTGTCCTTGATGCCGCGGTTCTGCAGGTAGCGGTTGGACTGCGCCTGGTAGATGGCGTTCATCGGGCCGATGCCCATGGAAACGGTTGGGAATTCCCAGAAGTCCGGCAGGGAGCGCGGGTGCGGGTAGGACGGCAGGGCATGTCCCTCGCGGGACTTTTCCTGGCGGAAGCCGTCCATGTCCTCTTCGCTCAAGCGGCCTTCGAGGAAGGCGCGAGCGTACATGCCGGGGGAGGCGTGGCCCTGGAAGAATACCTGGTCACCGCCGCCCGGGTGGGTCTTGCCGCGGAAGAAGTGGTTGAAGCCCACTTCATACAGCGTCGCCGCTCCGGCGTAGGTGGAAATGTGTCCGCCCACCCCGACACCGGGGCGCTGCCCGCGGTGCACCATGACGGCTGCGTTCCAGCGCATGAAGGCGCGGTAACGTCGTTCGATCTGTTCGTCGCCGGGGAACTCGGGCTCCTGGTCCACCGGAATCGTGTTGACGTAGTCGGTCGTGGTGACCATGGGGACGCCCACGCTCTTGGCGCCAGCGCGCTGGAGCAATGAACGAACAATGTACTGGGCACGCTCGGTGCCTTGGGTTTCGACCAGATCATCGAAGGACTCAATCCATTCGGCGGTCTCCTCCGGATCCCGGTCCGGCAACTGGCTAGTCAAGCCGCTACGGATGTGAGAAATGTGTTCCTCTACAGCCACGTCCATCTTCTCCTCGTTATGGGGTACAGCGGGGACTGCGGGGCGAGCGCAAGATTGCATGACTCGAACCGCAGTGGCGGTGCAAGCGCCAAAGTTGTGGCCCGTTCCCCAAGGGTGGTTGGTCGCGGACCGCCGATTACACTCTAATGCGCATGACGACCCAAAACGTATCCGAGCTCTACACATGCGACGTTTTGGAGTTAACAGGCAATGCGCCGAGAGCCGAAAGTGGGTCGAAGTCATCACTATTTCGGCGTGTTGAAGCCTCTGCGCTTGATGGCAGCGCAAAAAGGGTGTTTGGTTGTAACCAGACGCTTTACAGCAGCAGGAGGAGTGACGTGAGCGACGCCGCACCGGCAAAGCACGAAGCCGCACACAAAATGGGCTTCAAAGACGGGGACCTGATCCAGGAACTCGGGTACGACGACGATGTGGACTTTGATCTGCGCGATTCCCTTGAGGACGCGGTGGGTTCCGAGCTACTGACAGAGGAAGACCACGAGGTTGTGGACGGAATCGTCTACTGGTGGCGCGCCGACGACGGGGATCTGATTGATGCCCTGGTCGATTCGCTGGTCAACTTGGACGAAAAGGGGGTCGTATGGCTCTTGACCCCGAAACCGGGACGAGACGGCCATGTTTCGCCCGCCTCGATCCAGGCAGATGCTCCCACCGCAGGCCTCCATGTCACAAACACCGAGGGTGTTTCGGAGGATTGGTCGGCCACTCGACTCGTTGCGCGCCGCAAGAACTAGCGCGTGGAATCATCAGATCCGGCAGCGGGGGGCTTATCCCCGGTGCCTCGGGCCGGTCAGACGGCCCCGGGTTTTGCACTCCCAAACCAGCACGGTGAACTCATCGAGTCCCGCGCACTGGGGGAGCAGGCCTACTTCCTGGTTTTCTATCCGTTCGCGTTTTCCGCGGTCTGCGGGTCGGAACTGGAAGAGCTCGAAAGGGTTCGTGAGGAATTTGCCGCAGCAAACGCCCGCATCATGGGTGTTTCGGTGGATCACAAATTCGCATTGCGCACCTACGCAGACCAGGCCCATTTCGGGTTTGACCTGTTGGCCGATTTCTGGCCGCACGGTGCCGTAGCGAAGAGCTATGGCGCTTTCAATACCGAGTCCGGCGCGGCAACGCGCCACACGTTCCTCATCCAGAAGGGACGTGTGGTGGATTCGTTTAGTTCACCCATCCATCAGGCGCGCGCCATCGCGCGCTACCGAGAGGCGATGGACCTACTCACTTCATAGTTGTCGATAATCTTTGCGTCTATTCGACAGCTCGGGCGGGTACGTTGCCACAGTCATATTCTTGTCACGAACACTTCCGGCGGATTATCAACCAAACGAATTCAGTAGTGCCAGGGCCTTTAGCTCAGCTGGTAGAGCGTCACGTTTACACCGTGAATGTCATCGGTTCGATCCCGGTAGGGCCCACTCAAAGTTGCATGCCAGGACTCGCATCCTCGCGGGATGGGCCGAGTTCACGTTCCGCCTTGTTGCCTCGTGTTGGCTCCATATGGGCGGCGAGAGTTTCGGCCATCGTCGGGCATGCCTGCTCGTCGCCAGTCCCTTCGAGATGCCTATTGAGAGTTGCTGAGAGAGCCTGTTGTTGCCGCCTTCGGCGTGCATATAGGCACGGCAGCCCCAGAAGAAATCTGTGATGGAAATTCCCGATCATGACCCACGGCCAGAATCCCGGGTGCTGCCCCAGGGCGGTTGGTACACGTTGGACGTGACGGGGAAGGGAATCTCGCAGGTTCAAGCCGCAAGAGACCTCATACCAACAAAAACACCCATCAACATTGCCTTCCTTGGCAATGAGGACCATGCCCAACGCATCAATGCGGCACGCTTCATACGGGAGTGTGGCTATGAACCTGTCCCGATCATTTCCTCGCGCCGTCTGAGTTCCGAGAAGGACCGCGATGAGCTGCTGGGGGCCTTGATCGAAGCGGCTGCGCCATCACGCTTCATTTTTGTCGGCGGCGACCCGGCGGCTCCGGCCGGCCCCTACCGGGACTCCATCGCCCTGCTGGGAAGCACTGTCCTGGAACGTCACTCCATCCGCCACGTCGGCATCGTGGGTTACCCGGAAGGCCATCTGCTAATCGACACCGCCACACTCTGGTCCAGCTTGAAGTGGAAGATTGACAGTCTTCAGGCGACCGGATGTTCCGTCGAAATCACGACGCAATTCGGATTCGACGCCGATGCCGTGGTGCGATGGCTCGAGCGATTGCGGCACGAGGGAATCGAGGCGCCCGTTCGGATTGGCGTGCCGGGACCCGCCACGGTCGGAAAGCTCGTCGGGTTCGCCCGGCAATTTGGCGTGGAGCCATCGGCTGAAATTGCGCGGCAGTACGGCCTGGCGACGGACGAGCCGAGCCAGGTTATCGGTGCGGAGCGGTTTTGGGATCGACTCGCGACCGGGCTTGCCGAGGGGGATCTCGGAAGCATCCTGTACCACCTGTATCCGTTCGGCGGGATGTCGGAAGGTGTTCAGTGGATGAACAGCCATATGGCTCCGAACCGAACATGCACGTAGGAGCCTGGGCGCAGGGCCTCTGCAAGCCGAACAAGTGCCCATCGAATTCCGTTGCCTGGGGCGACCTAGTCAAAATTTTCCAGGCACAAAGTTCGCCTGTTCAATGGCAAGCCATCGCGCCAAACTATGCAGACACCCCAAACCGGAATGAAGTGCCGACGCACGCATAGGGTCCGCTTCGGCGCCCCGGCACGCAAATTGACGCCGTCCGCAGTTATCGAGACAGGCCGCGCGGGATCGATCGGGTACCCATGGCGCGAGGATGCCCCGTGCACTGCGCCGTGATTCTCGTAACAAAATGCCCGCCTCAGCGTCCAATGGGCCGCCTCGTGTTACGCGGGCCATTCATGCTCGAGGTCTCCCTGTCCATGGAATGAGACACTCTTCGCGAGCCCTTTCAGATTTATCCATTGGCAAAATGGCCTGCCCCATGACTACAAGGAGTAGCAATGTCACACGCACCCAGCGAAGCGACCATGGTTGAAATCACGAAGCTGATCGGCTTCGACACCACGAGCCGGGACAGCAACCTGCCCTTGATCGACTACGTCGTCGGGCGGCTGGAAGCCCTCGGCATCGAATCGACCCTGGTCCAC
Source organism: Paeniglutamicibacter sp. MACA_103 (assembly GCF_045798555.1). Classification (NCBI taxonomy): domain Bacteria; kingdom Bacillati; phylum Actinomycetota; class Actinomycetes; order Micrococcales; family Micrococcaceae; genus Paeniglutamicibacter; species Paeniglutamicibacter sp. MACA_103. The sequence continues at coordinate 160,467 of NZ_JBIXLN010000001.1, forward strand.
AACGCTGAAGGCACCAAGGCCAACCTCCTGGCGACCATCCCCGCCGTCGACGGCACCCGCACCGGCGGCATTGTGCTTTCGGGACACACCGACGTCGTCCCGGTCGACGGCCAGGCGTGGAGCAGCGACCCGTTCGTCCCCGAGATCCGTGACGGCAAGCTCTACGCTCGTGGCACCAGCGACATGAAGTCCTTCGTCGCCGTGATCATGGCCAAGCTGGAAACGATCACCCAGGCCAAACTGAGCGAACCGATCCACCTGGCCTTCTCCTACGACGAGGAAGTCGGATGCATCGGCGCCGTAGACCTGGTCGCCGCCATCACCGAGGCCGGGCTGAACCCGCGCGGATGCATCGTGGGGGAGCCCACCAGCATGCGCGTGGTCCGAGGCCACAAGTCCGTCAACGTCATCCGCGTCGACTTCCACGGAGTCGCGGCCCATTCGTCCCTGACCACGCAGGGCGTCAACGCGATTTCCGCCGCCGCTGCGTTCACCGCCTTCGTCGACTCCGCCGCCCGTGAATTCACCCAGGACGGCCCGTTCGACGATGCGTTCATCGTCCCGCACACCACCACCACGGTGAACAAGATCGAGGGTGGCATCGCGGTCAACACGATCCCGGCCGAATGCACGCTCCACTTCGAGTTCCGCTCGATTGCGGCCGACGACCCGACCGAGCTCATCGAGCGTTTCCGCGCAGAGGCCAAGCGCATCGAGGCCGACCTGCAGCTGCAGAACGCCGTGGCCCGCGTCGAATTCACCGTGCTGGCCCAGACCCCCGGCCTGGACACCCCGGAAGACGCCGGAATCGTCGCCCTGGCGGCCGAACTGGGTGGCACCGCCAGCCCGGACAAGGCCACCTACGGCACCGAGGCCGGCTTGTTCTTCAACGCCGGCATTCCGACCGTGGTCTGCGGTCCCGGCGACATCGCCCAGGCCCATGCCCCGGACGAGTTCATCGAGCTGGACCAAATCGCGCAGTGCGAGGCATTCATTGAGAACCTCATTGCCTCGCTGAGCGCCTGATTTTTCGCGCAACACCCCCACATTCACATACTGCCCTAGGAACACCACATGGCTGAGGCATTAACTGTCACCCCACAGCAGCTCGCAGCTGCCAAAAAGGCGGTGATCAGCAGTTCCATCGGCGCCGCCCTGGAATGGTTCGACATCATCGTCTACGCAACCTTCGCGGTCGTCATCGCCGAGAACTTCTTCCCGGATTCCGACGGCACCGTCGCGTTGCTGCTGACCTTCGCGACCTTCGCGATTTCGTACCTGATCCGTCCGCTGGGCGGCATGGTGCTGGGCAGCTATGCCGACCGCAAGGGCCGGAAGAACGCGCTGACCCTGACGCTGATGCTGATGATGGTCGGCACGCTGATCATGGCACTGGCACCCACCTACGCGATGGTGGGCATCTGGGGTGCGGTGATCATCCTGCTCTCGCGACTGATCCAGGGCTTCTCCGCCGGCGGAGAGTTCGGCACCGCAACCGCGTTCCTCATCGAGACCGCCCCGCACAGGAAGGCCTACTACTCCTCGTGGCAGGTCGCCAGCCAGGGCGCCTCGATGCTGCTGGCCTCGGCCTTCGGCTACGGATTGACCCAGTGGCTGTCCGAGGAGGCACTCTACAGCTGGGGCTGGCGCGTGCCGTTCTTCGTGGGCCTGCTGATCGGCCCCGTGGGCCTGTACATCCGTGCGCGGCTCGCCGAGACCGAGGAATTCGTCAACAGCGAGAAGACCAAGACGCCGTTGAAGGACCTGGCGGTGCACCACTACGGGCGCCTGCTTGCCGGCTCCGCGGTGATTGGCGTGGCCACCATTTCGGTCTACATGATCCTGTACATGCCGACCTTTGCCGTGAAGAACCTGAACATCCCCGCCACCGCGGCGTTCCTGGGCGGCGTCGTGGCCGGCATGGTCGTTCTCATAGGTGTTCCATTCGTGGGGCACCTGGCCGACCGGGTGGGTCCGGCGAAGGTCATGACCTACTCCGCGATCGCCGCGTTGCTGTTGGCCTGGCCGCTCTTCCAGCTGATGGTCACCAATCCGACGGTGCCGGTGCTGATCATCGTGATCGCCCTGTTGGGCGTGCTCATGGCCTTCTACTTCGGCCCGCTGCCGGCGCTGTTGTCATCGCTGTTCCCGGCGGCCATCCGTGGCACGGGCCTAGCCGTCACCTACAACGTCGGCGTGACCCTGCTCGGCGGCATCGCGCCGCTCGTGTTGACCTGGCTGCTCAGCGTCACGGGTTCGCTGAACGCGCCCAGCCTCTATTACATGGCGATTGCCGTGATCTCGCTCGTAGGCCTGTACTTCGTGCGCAAGCGCTACAACCAACGCTAGTCCGCTGCGGTGCGGGGTGTCGGTTCGTCGTTTTCAGGGACGTGCCGACACCCCGCTCAGCCCGGCCGGGTCAACCTTCCCAGCTGCAGGACGGGGCGAGACACGGCGCATCGGAGGAACTGATTTGCCAAGTCAGGGAAGTCTGTATTAGATTATCTTCTTGTTGCAACGCACTCGATCGGAATTTTTCCGGCCAGGTGGTTGCTTCTGGGGCCTTTAGCTCAGCTGGTAGAGCGTCACGTTTACACCGTGAATGTCATCGGTTCGATCCCGGTAGGGCCCACAGGCAAGATCCCTCGGGGTAAGCGACGGAAGTCGTTTACCCCGAGGGATCTTTTCGTTAAGCCGAACGCGCCGATGCGCCGGGCTGGAGGTCACCCCCCGTGCCCGCCTGAAAAGGTGGTTCGGGGGAGAAGGTCAGTTGCCGGTAATGTCCTTGGCCGCATCCTTCACGTGTTCCCCGGCCTGCTTGGCCTTTGCTGAGGCCTGGTCCTTGAGGCCTTCGGCCTGCAACTGTTCGTTATCCGTGGCGTCACCAAGCTTTTCCTTGGCCTGGCCTGCGACTTCCTGTGCCTTGTTGCTGATCTTGTCTCCGAGTCCCATGGTGGAATTCCCTTCGTTGATCTTGCCTGGACCCTCCCCACGCTAGGAAGCCGACCTTGGAATTTTCTGGGAACAGTCGGGAAAGGGTCGAAAGGCGGCTGCCACTGCCCTCGTCCATGGCCGTTGCATCCGCATGATGGCGGCGATTGCGGGCATGCGGGAGGCGTTCCAAAGATTGTGGAAAAAGGTCGGTTGACACCCACGCGGGCGGGCCCTATTCTGTATAAATCAGATTTATGTTGGGCATCACGTTGTTATGTCGGACATTACTTTCGGATCCACGATGGAGTGACGATGAACAGCCTTGCCAACCCGCCCATGATCGTCATGGGCGTTTCCGGATGCGGCAAATCGACGGTGGGCAACATGCTGGCCGAAGAACTCGGCGCGACGTTCATTGACGGTGACGATCTTCACCCGGTATCCAACAAGGTGAAGATGGCTGCCGGCCAGCCACTCGATGACAGCGACCGCGAACCGTGGCTCGCAACCATTGGGGAAGCGTTGTCAAAGAGCTCCGAAAGCGGCATCCCGGCGGTCATCGCATGTTCCGCACTCAAGCGCAGCTATCGCGACCTGCTGCGTGCCCATGAGCCGGCCACACTCTTCATCCACCTGCGCGGCACGGCTGACCTCATTCAGCATCGGCTTGACGAGCGCAACCATGAATACATGCCCTCGACCCTGCTCGCCTCGCAGCTGAACACCTTGGAAGCCATCGAAGCCGACGAACCCGCCATCGAAGTGGACGTCAGCCAGAGCCCGGCAGATATCGTGGCCCACGTGGCCAGCACCCTCAAGACCCGCTAGCCTCCGGAACCGCCTGGTTCCATTCACACCACCGACACACTTACACCTCCGAAGGACAATGATGACCGAAGAGTTAGTCATGAACTGGACGCTGGGCACACCCGCGCTCCTCTCCATTGCCGTGGGCGCGATCCTGCTGCTGCTTCTGTTCATAATCAAATGGCGCATCCACGCGTTCGTGGCGCTGGTCGTCATCTCACTGCTGACGGCTGTGGCCACCGGCATCCCGGTGGGATCCGTGATACCGACACTGACCGGCGGATTCGGCGGCACTCTGGCCTCCGTTGCCCTGCTGGTCGGCCTGGGCGCCATGCTCGGGCGCATGCTCGAGACCAGTGGCGGAGCCGAGGTGCTCACCAATGCGTTGATCAACAAGTTCGGCGAGAAGCGCGCACCGCTGGCCCTGTCCGTCGCCTCGCTGCTCTTCGGCTTCCCGATCTTCTTCGACGCCGGCCTGGTCGTCATGCTGCCGATCATCTTCACCGTGGCACGCCGCCTGGGCGGCTCCTTCCTGGGCTACGCCTTCCCGGCCGCCACCGCCTTCTCCGTCATGCACATCTTCGTGCCGCCGCACCCGGGCCCGGTTGCCGCCTCCGGCCTGCTTGAGGCCAATGTCGGCCTGGTGCTGCTGCTCGGCCTCGTCGTCGCGCTGCCGACCTGGTACGTCGCCGGCCACCTCTACGGCAAGTACGTGGGCCGCAAGTTCAACATCGCCATCCCCGACATCCTGGCCGGCACCGAGCAGGAGCAGCACGACTTCGCCTCCAAGCCGAAGCTGGGCACCGTGGTGACCCTGCTGCTGCTCCCGCTGATCCTGATCTTCATGAACACCGGACTGAACACCCTGGCCTCCGCCGGGATCGTGGACAAGGGCACCCAATGGGTCCAGATCCTGCGCCTGGTCGGCGAAACCCCGGTCGCGCTGCTGATCACCGTGCTGCTGGGCATGTATCTGCTGGGCTACAAGCAGAACAAGGACAAGACCCTCGTCGAGACCGTGGTCGACTCCGCGCTCGGCCCGGTCTGCTCGATCATCCTGATCACCGGCGCCGGCGGCATGTTCGGTGCCGTGCTTCGCGCCGGTGGCATCGGCGACGCCGTGGCCGACTCGCTCGACGCCCTCGGCCTGCCGATCATCGTCGCCGGCTTCATCATCGCCGCCGTGGTGCGCGTCGCCCAGGGTTCGGCCACCGTCGCCCTGACCACCGCCGCCGCCATCATCCAGCCCGTTGTGGTGGGCAACGCCGACTTGAACCAGATCGAGGTCGTGGCCATCGTGCTGGCACTTGCCGCCGGCTCCGTCTTCGCCGGCCACGTCAACGATTCCGGCTTCTGGCTGGTCAGCCGCTTCTTCGGCATGGACGTCAAGACCACGTTGAAGGTCTGGACCGTCGGACAGGCACTGGTCGGCGTCGTCGGCTTCGCCATCGCGTACTTCATCTACGCCGTCGCCGCGGCGTTCTAGCCGCGCTCCCTCCAACAACACCAAGACAAGGAAAGCCCATGGGCAGCAACCTCTTTGACCTCACCGGGCGCATCGCGCTGGTCACCGGATCCTCGCGCGGCATCGGCCGGGAACTGGCGGCCGGCCTGGCCGACGCCGGTGCCACCCTCGTGCTGCACGGACGCAATCCCGAGACCCTGGCGGCCACGGCGGCCGAATTCACGGCCCGCTACGGCGCGGAGCGCATCTTCTCCTACGCCTTCGACGTCACCGACGCCGCGGCCGTGGCGCGGAACATCGCCGCCATCGAGGCCGAGGTGGGCCCGCTGCGCATCCTGGTGAACAACGCCGGCATCCAGCACCGCGTCCCGATGCTGGACCTCGACGTGGCGGACTGGCAGCGCGTGCTGGACACCAACCTGACCAGCGCGTTCCTGGTGGGCCGCGAGGCCGCCCGCGGCATGCTGGAGCGCGGGGAAGGCAAGATCATCAACATCTGCTCCGTGCAGACGGACCTGGCCCGACCCACCATTTCCGCCTACACGGCCGCCAAGGGCGGGTTGCGCAACCTGACCCGGGCCATGACGGCCGAGTGGGCGTCCGGCGGGCTGCAGGTCAACGGCATCGCCCCGGGCTACATCCACACCGAGATGACCCAGAACCTGGTGGACGACGAGAAGTTCAACTCCTGGATCCTGGGCCGCACCCCGGCCGGGCGCTGGGGCACCGTGGCCGACCTGGCCGGACCCGCCGTGTGGCTGGCCTCGGACGGCTCGAACTACGTCAACGGCCAGACCATCTTCATCGACGGAGGCATGACAGTTGTCGTCTAACACCACCACCGCCACCGCGGTCGTCGCCCACGCCGCCGGCGACCTGCGGGTCGAGGCCATCGAGGTGCCGGCGCCCGCCGCCGACGAGGCGCAAATCGCGATCGCCTACGGCGGGATCTGCGGATCGGACCTGCACTACTGGATGCACGGCGCCGCGGGGGAGTCCATCCTCAAGGCCCCCATGGTGCTGGGCCACGAGATCGTCGGCACCGTGAGCGTGGCGGCGGCCGACGGCAGCGGCCCGGCCGCGGGGACCCGTGTCGCCGTTCACCCGGCCACCCCCGGCGGCACCGGCGCCCGCTATCCCGAGGAGCGGCCCAACCTGTCCCCGGGCTGCACCTACCTGGGCTCCGCGGCGCGCTTCCCGCACACCGAGGGCGCGTTTGCCACCATGGCCAACCTGCCGTCGCGGATGCTGCGCGAGCTGCCCGAAGGGCTTTCGCTGCGCGATGCGGCGCTGGCCGAGCCGGCCGCCGTGGCCTGGCACGCGGTCGCGCGCGCCGGGGACGTCGCCGGCAAGCGAGTCATGGTCATCGGCGCCGGACCCATCGGTGCCCTGGCAGTCGCGGTGCTCAAGCGCGCCGGAGCGGCCGAGATCATCGCGGTGGACATGTTCGAAAGGCCGCTGCAGATCGCGACGGCCGCCGGCGCTTCGGCCACGCTGAAGGCCGACGACGTTGAGGCCATCGCCGCCGTCGAGGCCGACGTGGTCATCGAGGCCAGCGGCAATGACCGCGGCCTGGCCTCGGCGGTGCGCGGCGCCGCGCGCGGAGGGCGCATCGTCATGGTCGGACTGTTGCCCTCGGGCGAGCAGCCCGCCCTGATCTCCCTGGCCATCACCCGGGAACTCGAGCTGGTCGGGTCCTTCCGTTTCAACGACGAGATCGACCACGTGCTGGCCGCGCTGGCCGACGGAACGCTCGATGTCTCGGCCATCGTCACCCACGAGTTCGGCGTCGACGATGCCCTTGCGGCCTTCGCCGTGGCGAAGAACTCCGCTGAATCGGGCAAGGTCCTGCTGAAGTTCTAGCCGCGCGATCCGTCGGCCAAGAATCCAGGCGCATCCATAAGCCAAGGCGCCGCCCCGGTCCGAACTTCGAGAACCGGGGCGGCGCCTCGTTGCTTAACCACCGCTGCGGGAGGCGTTTCGGCGCGGTGCCGGCGTCCCCGGCGGTGCTTCGGGCTTTGCCGCCGGTTCACCAGGGGGCGGGATCTTGGTCGTTGATCGCCAGCGGGCCAAGTGGATCGGCGTCGGGGTTGGTCAGCACCGATGCGGCCGCCTGCCGGAATTCTTTCATGGCATGACGCCAATATTCCGCGGGTGCAAATCCGCAGGCGCGCAGCGCCGGGGCGTGGTCGAGGGCAAGCACGGTCGAGGCCCCGGCAGCGACGATGCCCCAGGCCAGCCCGACGGCCAGCCGTCCCGCACGGGGAGTACGGCGGAAACCTTGGCGCAATCGATCGATCTGGAAACGGATATGGTCCCGCTCGTCGGTGGCAATCCGGCGGCCAATGCCGCGCAGGACCGGATCCGGGGCGCGTTCGGCAATCGCGGTGAAATAGCCCATGGCCACCGACTCGACGATCAGGAACAGGCCAAGTTCGGTGCGCAGCCCGAGCATCCGGCGCAGGACGGTAAACGCGGCGTCCGACCAGTGCGCCTCGATGCTGGGGGCATCCAGGTGGTCCAGGCCGCGGCGGAAAAGCGCGGAGTGTTTCTGCTCCTCGGCCACCAGCAGTCCAAGTGCTGCCAGGTACGTCGGGTCCCCTTCGAGCGCCGCCTTGGCCAGGAGGTGCTTGCCGTCGCCGCTTTCGCCGATCTCAAAGCGCTGGAACGAGCGGATGAACGCCCGCCTGGTGGGTTCGTCGAGGGTTGTCGGCTGGTCCCAGTCGATCCCCGCTTCGAGCCGCCGCTGACGCTCCGGGTTGGACCGAAAATGCGCAAGCCAGCTTGCGAAGGCGGCGGGTCGCTGCTTCCCGGTCGATGCTGTTTTCCCGCTGAGTGGTTTGGTCATCGTGTCTCCAATCCGTGGCACGCCCCAGGGCATGCCGTGAGCATGAATGTGATGTGTCGCGCCGGGACTCGGCGCGTGAAGCGCAGGTTGAGGTGATGCGGTGGACGGGGTTCGTGTTGCCCGGCCGCCCGGCAGATCAGGAGGTCGTCGGGGTCTCGCTATCGTCGGGGACCCAACGCAGGACGTCCCCCGGCTGGCACTCCAGGACCCGGCAGATGGCATCGAGGGTGCTGAACCGCACGGCCTTCGCCCTCCCGTTCTTGAGGACGGCGATGTTCGCCGGGGAAATCCCGACGGCCTCGGCGAAGTCGTTCACCGAAATCCTTCGCCTCGCGAGTTCGACGTCGATGTCCACGATGATGGCCATTACACGACCTCCGCGAGCTCGTTTTCGAGCGTGGTGGCACTGCGGAGCAATCCCCGCATGACCATCATGAGCAGGACGATGGAGGCGCCGGCGATGCCCGCCGCGGCCACCGCCAGATACAGGCCGGGCCCTCCGACCCGGACGACGAACAGGAGATGGACACCCGCAAACAGGGTGAGGAAGGTCAGGGCCATGGCCGCGCCGATGATGACATCGACCCAGCGGAAGGAATGTTCCGTGAAGATCGCGCCTCGGTACACCATTGACAGCAGTACCCAGGTGGCGATCAGTCCCACCTGGACGCAGGCGATCCCCATGATGCCAATGACCGTGTAGGGGCCCGCCAGGAAGGCAACCTCGGGAAGATCCGTCGCCGATCCGGTCGCGAAACCGGGGATGACAAACACCTGGCCGACGACCAAGACCAGGAAGATGAGCGCGAGCAACACGCGCAGGGCGAGGATGACAGATCGTTTCATATATCGAGTATCGATAGGTATCTATCGATTGTCAATCGTCGACGTGGCCTGCCGGTCAAACGTGGCGCGGCGGGCTAGCTGTGTGGCTGGGGGAAGAGCCGTGGCCTATCGGCCCACACGCCGCAGATTTCCTGGTTGGTGCGGCGCATGATCAGTTCCATGGATTCGCGTGCCCGGTGCGGTTCGTGGGCGGAAATCGCGTCGGCGACCGCCTGGTGCCAAGCCAGCGCCTCCTCGTGGGGGCGTTCGGGCATCAAGCCGAGTTCGGTGCGGCCGCGCAGCGTCTCGCCGATCGGATTGGCCAGGTTTGCGAACATCTCGTTACCCGATGCCGCAAGCACCAGTGCGTGGAAGCGGATGTCCAGCTCCAGGAACGCCTCGAGGTCCCCGGAACGGCCGGCGTGGCGCATCCGGGCCGCCAGGTTCAGCAGCTCTCCGCAAAATTCGGGCGGCGCATGCTCGGCCGCCAGCTCGGCGGCCATGGGTTCGACGGCAACGCGCAGCTCGGTGAGCGAGCGCAATTGCGCGCCCTGTCCGTCCCCTGCCAGGCGCCACCTGATGACCAGCGGGTCAAAGGGGTTCCAGTGCTCAGCGGCCAACACCCGGATCCCGACACGTTTGGTGGAAAGCACCAGCCCAGCCGAGGCCAGCACGCGGACGGCCTCGCGGACGACGGAGCGGGAGACGCCCAATTCGCTCTCCAGCTCGGAGGCCAGGATCACCTCGCCGGCGGGCAGGGATCCGTCGACAATGCGGCTTCCGAGATGGTCGACGGCTCGTTGGTGCAGGCTATTGGGCATGACCCAATCCTATCGGCAAACAACAACGCAAAATCCCCAGTGAACACGCAATAAAGCACGTGTTTCCGGGGCAACTTATGGCAACGAAGCGTGTTCTTCTGGCAATGGACACGCCTGACAAACTAAAGTGGGTAGAAGTCACGGAGCCGTGCCCGGCGCTCCTTCGTGCCGGTATTCGCCCGGCCCAGCAAAATCGCAACGATGGAGACTTCATGCCTGCACAGATTGGCGTCACCGGCCTAGCCGTCATGGGCGCAAACCTCGCCCGCAACTTCGCCCGCAACGGATACACCGTCGCGCTGCACAACCGCTCGGTCGCCAAGACCGACGCGCTGCTGGCGGCCCACGGCGACGAGGGCGACTTCATCCGCACCGAGACCCTGGAAGAGCTGGTCCAGAACCTCGAGACCCCGCGCCGCGTGCTGATCATGGTCAAGGCCGGCGGCCCCGTCGACTCGGTCATCGATTCGTTGGTCCCGCTGCTGGACGAGGGTGACATCATCATCGACGGCGGCAACTCCAACTTTGTCGACACCCGCCGCCGCGAGGCCGCACTGGCGGAAAAGGGCCTGCACTTCGTGGGCGTCGGCGTTTCCGGCGGCGAAGAGGGCGCCCTGCTCGGCCCCTCCATCATGCCCGGCGGCTCCAAGCAGTCCTACGACGCGCTGGGCCCGATGCTGGAAAAGATCTCCGCCAAGGCCATCGACGGAGCCCCGTGCTGCGCCTGGATCTCCACCGACGGTGCCGGCCACTTCGTGAAGATGGTCCACAACGGCATCGAATACGCCGACATGCAGGTCATCGGCGAGGCCTACGACCTGCTGCGCACCGGCGCCGGCCTCGAGCCCGCCGCGCAGGCAGAGATCTTCGAGGAATGGAACAAGGGCGAGCTCGCCTCCTTCCTCATCGAAATCACCGCCGAGGTCCTGGCGCACACCGACGCCAAGACCGGCAAGCCGCTGGTCGACGTCATCGTCGACTCCGCAGGCCAGAAGGGCACCGGCCGCTGGACCGTGCAGTCCGCCCTGGACCTCGGTTCCCCGACCTCGGCCATCGCCGAGTCCGTGTTCGCCCGCGGCCTGTCCTCGCAGCGCGAGATGCGCGCCATCGGCCAGGAAGTTCTTCAGGGCCACGAGGTCGCCGTGGAACTGGGCGAGAACTTCGTCGAGGACGTGCGCCAGGCGCTCTTCGCCTCCAAGCTGGTCTCCTACGCCCAGGGCCTGGACATGCTCACGAGCGCCGGCAAGGAATACAACTGGGAGCTGAAGCTCGACGAGATCGCCTCGCTCTGGCGCGAGGGCTGCATCATCCGCGCCGCCCTGCTGGCCGACATCACCAAGGCCTACGCCGCGGACGAAAAGCCGGCGAACCTGCTCTTCGCCCCGGCCTTCGCCGAGGCCATCGCCGCCGCGGTTCCGGCCTGGCGCCGCGTGGTTGCCACCGCCGTCCAGCTGGGCGTGCCGGTTCCGGTGTTCTCCTCCTCGCTGGCCTACTACGACGGCCTGCGCCGCAAGCGCCTGCCGGCCGCGCTGACCCAGGGCCTGCGCGACCTCTTCGGTGCGCACACCTACAACCGCGTCGACGTCGAGGGCTCGTTCCACACCCAGTGGAGCGGCGACAAGACCGAGATCGAAGCCGAAGACACCCACTAGTCTTCACCTGCTTCACCGCACGAGGTGGTGTCCCCGGATCTCCGGGGGCACCACCTCGTGCTTTTGGCGGGCATGCAAAAGCGGTGCCGCCGCCGGCCCCCGGAGGGACGGGCAGCGACACCGCCAGGCGTTGGAACCGGTGGAGGCTAGATCCACATGGCCGGATCGATGTATTCGGCCGGGTCGACGGCCGGGGCGTGCTCCTCGGCGGTGCGCGGACGGTTCTTCGCCGGGATCCCGGTGATGATGGAATCCGCCGGCGCGTCCTTGACCACCACGGCGTTGGCGCCGATGGCCGAATCCGCGCCGATCACGATCGGGCCCAGCACCTTGGCGCCGGCACCGATGACCACGCGGTCCCCGATGGTCGGGTGGCGCTTGACCTTGGCCAGCGAACGCCCGCCCAGGGTCACCCCGTGGTAGATCATGACGTCGTCGCCGATCTCCGCGGTCTCCCCGATGACCACGCCCATGCCGTGGTCGATGAAGAAGCGCCGGCCGATGGTGGCCCCGGGGTGGATCTCGATCCCGGTGAGGAAGCGGCCGGCCTGGGAGAGCAGGCGCGCCGGGAAGCGCGTCTTCGGGTTCTGCCAGAGCCGGTGGGTCAGCCGGTGGATCCAGATCGCATGCAGGCCGGAGTACGCCAGGAAGTTTTCGGCCTGGCCGCGGGCGGCGGGATCATGTGCACTCGCCCCGCGCAGGTCTTCGGCTAGTCGGGAAAGGAAGCTCACGCATTGGCCTTTGTTTGTGCGGCTTTCCGGCGCTCGGCCGGAAAGCCGCGGGTGAAGCCCGAAGCGGTGCCGGAACGGCCCGCGGTTTCCCGCGCGCCGGCCCCGGCACCGAACGGATCAGCTGTCTTAGCCACGGATGTCGTCGAAGAGCAGCGTGGAGATGTAACGCTCGCCGAAGTCGGGGATCACGGCGACGATGAGCTTGCCGGCGTTTTCCTCGCGCTTGGCGATTTCCAGGGCGCCCCACACGGCGGCGCCGCCGGAGATGCCGCCCAGGATGCCTTCCTGCGTTCCCAGCGCGCGGGCAATGGCGACCGAGTCGTCGATCGAGGCGTCGAGCACCTCGTCGTAGAGCTCGGTGTCCAGCACCTCGGGGATGAAGTTGGCGCCCAGGCCCTGGATCTTGTGCGGGCCCGGCTTGCCGCCGTTGAGGATCGCCGAATCCTTCGGTTCCACCGCGATGACCTGCAGGCCTTCCTTCTGGCTCTTCAGGAAGCGGCCGGCGCCGGTGATGGTGCCGCCGGTGCCGATGCCCGCGACGAAGATGTCGATCTCCCCGGCGGTGTCTTCCCAGATCTCCGGGCCGGTGGTTGCCGCGTGGACCTCGGGGTTCGCGACATTGGCGAACTGCTGGGCCCAGATGGCGTTCTCGGTGGTGGCGACGATTTCCTTGGCCTTCTCCACCGCGCCGCGCATGCCCTCGGAGCCCGGGGTCAGCACGATCTCGGCGCCGAAGGCGCGCAGCATGACGCGGCGCTCGGTGCTCATGGTCTCGGGCATGGTCAGCACGACCTTGTAGCCGCGGGCCGCGCCCACCATGGCCAGCGCGATGCCGGTGTTGCCACTGGTGCCCTCGACGATGGTGCCGCCCGGGCGCAGGTCCCCGGAGGCCTCGGCGGCGTCAACGATGGCCACGCCGATGCGGTCCTTGACCGAGTTGGCCGGGTTGTAGAATTCCAGCTTCACCGCGATGTTGCCCGGAAGCCCGGCACCCAGTCGGTTCAGGCGCACCAGCGGGGTGCGGCCAACAATTTGCGTGACGTCGTTGTAGATCTTCGACATGGTGTCCTTTTGTCCTTGGGTGTGGGAGCGGGATGAGCCGTGCGGGCACTCTCCCGGCAGGCAACGGCGTGCCGGGAGGTTCGTGTACAAGCCTAGTCAGGACCGCTCGGCGGCGGGTTCCTCGAGCCATGTTGCGTAATATTTCCTGGCCTTCGCCAGTTTCGGGTCGATGATGACCCTGCAGTACCCCTCGTCGGGGAACCGGTTGTAGTAGTCCTGGTGGATTCCCTCGGCCACGAAGAAGTCCGCCGGCTCCTCGAACGAGGTCACCAGCGGATCGGGATACAGGCGGGCGAACTTCCGCGCGCTTTCGCGGAATACCGCCTCCTGCCCGGCGTCCAGGGGGAACATCGCCGAGCGGTACTGGGTGCCGACATCGTAGCCCTGGCGGTTGAGCGTCGTGGGGTCGTGGGTCGTGAAGAACATGTCAAGTATGACCTCGTCCGGAACGACGGCGGGGTCGAATGTTACGGCAACCGCCTCCGCGTGTCCCGTATTGCCGCCGCAGACGCTGCGGTAGTTCGGCGCCGGGTCGGTGCCGCCGGTGTACCCGGAGACCACCGCGCGGACGCCGCGCGTACGGTGGTAGACCGCATCGAGGCACCAAAAACAGCCGCCGGCCAGTACAAACGTGCTCAGCTCCTGCCCTTCGGGGCCCCGGGTCGTGGGCAGGAAGCGGATCGGGGTGCTGGAAATTGAGAAGTCGTTCACACCTACACTCAAGCACGGGCACCGCGAATTCATTCCCGACTGCGCCTCCGGCGTGCCGGCGGGCAAGTGCGCGCAACCCGTCGCGCGCACATGCGGGCATTCCCCGCCGCTGCGGATACGGTAGAAGCATGCAGAGCAACAAGCAGCAGCCCCACGGCATGCGTATCGTCTCCGGGCCGGGAACGGCCGACCAGGAATCCGCCGACACCGCAAACACGGAGGCAGCCCCCGCGGGCACCGGCACCGGGGCAGCCGCTTCGGCACCGTCGACGCCTGCGGGAAACACCCCGGGGCCCGATGCACCCAAGGATTCCGCAGTGGCGGCGCCCGGCGAGGCCATCGCCTCAGACACCGCGTCGCTTGCGGTTCCCTCCGCGGATCCGGAACCGGGTCTGGCGGATGCCGCCCTGTCCACGCCCACCCTCGGCCAGGTGCTGGTTGCCGTCGAGGAACTCTGGCCGGCCTCGCTGGCGGAGGACTGGGACACCGTGGGACCCGTGGTCGGGCGCCCGCAGCGCGAGGTCAAGCGCATCATGTTCGCCGTGGACCCCACCCTCGAGGTCGTGGCCGACGCCGTGGCCCGCGGCACCGACCTGCTGATCACCCACCACCCGCTGCTGCTGCGCCCGGTCAACTCCGTGGCCGCCACCGGGTTCAAGGGCGAGGCCGTGCACCTGCTCATTGAATCCGGCTGCGCCCTGGTCACCGCCCACACCAACGCGGATTCGGCCATCGGCGGGGTCTCCGACGTGCTGGCGGACATCTTCGGGCTCACCGACACCCAGCCGCTGGCGCCCTCCAAGGACGGCCTGCCGGAGGAGGGCATCGGCCGCGTCGGGATGCTGCCCGAGCCGCTGCAGCTGCACGAGTTCGCCTCCCGCGTCTTCTCCGCGATGCCGGCGGTGGCCGGGGGAGTGCGGGTGGCCGGGGAACGTGCCGGGATCGTGCGCAAGGTCGCGGTCTGCGGCGGCGCGGGGGATTCGCTCTTCGACGCCGTACGCGCCTCCGAGGCCGACGTCTACGTCACCGCAGACCTGCGCCACCACCCCGCCTCCGAGGCCCGCGAGGCCGCGCTGAACGGCAAGCCCTACCTCATCGACGTCTCCCACTTCGCCTCCGAATGGCTCTGGCTGCCCACCGCGGCCGACGCGCTGAAGAACGTGCTCCATGATCTGGGGCACGACGTGGAGGTCGCGGTCTCGGCCATCAACACCGACCCCTGGGACTTCATCCTTACCCCGTAACAGGTCGACTCCACCCGCCTGCCTCGATGCGGTGCGTGCTCCCCGCTCCCGGATTTCCCGGGCCGGGAGCGCGCACCGCATCTTTTGTTTCCACGCCGTTCCTGCCCGCGTGGACGGCCCGCCGGGTTATCCACAGATGCTGTGGCGGTGGTGGCGGGCACCGACGTCCAGCGAGCACCATGGATCCCATGGACGCACCGGCCGGCATCATCGACTCGGCCCTCGCAGCACTCTGCGGGGTCCTGGGGACGGGCACCGGAACACCTTCCGGTCCCGGCACCCCCGTCGATCCGCTGCGCCTGTTGGCCGCCGTTGACCTGGTCGCCCGCCGCCTGTTGGAGGAGGCAGCCGGCTCCGCGTCCGGATCCCCGGTGCGGGCCGCCGCGTTGGCGCAACTGGCCGAACGCCTCTTCCGCACCGGGTCCTACGGGCAGGTCCTGGCCGCCGGCACCTGCGAGGCCGCCGAGGTCCACACCCTCACCGAGGTGCCGCTGGCCGAAACCAACCGGGTGCTGGAAGACGCGGCCGGTTTTGCCGCCGGCACCAGCGGCCTGCCGGCGGATGCGGTGACCGGCCCCGACCGCAAGCCCCTGCACCGCGACACCGCCGAGTTCCTCAAGAACCAACTGCACCTGAGCTATTTCCAGGCTGCCCACCGCGTTAGCACCCACGCCCGGCTCATGGAGCACACGGGCCCGGACGGCACCACGCTGCCGCCGACCTTCCCGCACCTCGGCCGGGCGCTGGCCGGCGGTTCCTCCGATCCCAAGGTCCTGGCCAATGCGGCTGCGAAGCTCGCCGCCTTGGAACCGTCCCTGGACGCGCAACCGGACCCGGAGAAGGCCCGCGCCGCGTTGGAGGAACAGGTTGCCCGCACCCTGCACACCGCCGACGAGGCCGCGGTCGGCAGGCTCCTGAAGCAGGTGGCCATCGACCTCGAGCACACCAGCGTCGAGGGGCAGGAGGCCGCAAGGGCCCGGTTCGAGGGGCTGCGCTTTCGCTGCCACAAACCCGCTGGGTACATCTGGGAGCTCACCACCGACGCCGAGGGCCACGAGACGCTCTGCACCCTGGCCGACGACCTGAACAATCCCCGTACCGCCTCCGGCACTCCCGCCACCCCGGAAGCCATCGCCCAGGCAGCGCTCTTTGACGAGGCCGGAATCCCTGGCCCGGCAAACGGCGCCGAAGCCATTGAACGCGCCGAAGACGCCGAAAACGCCCCCGAGATTCCCGCTTGGGCAGTCAACCCCGACGTCCCCGCCGGGCAGCGTCCCCGGGCCGGATTCAACGATGTCGGCAAGCCGCTGCCGTGCTCCAACCCCTACGGCCTGCCCGAGAACGACCAATACCCCGGCGAGACCCGAGACGATGCGAACGCCAGGCGCCGCGCCCAACGCCTCTCTGCTGCACTGTTCGAGGCCCTGCGCTCCTGGATGGACCCTGCAGCCGCTGCCCCCGGGATGCCGTTGAACTCCCGCATCGAACTGTTGGTCATGATCGACTACGCCGCGCTCACCGGTGCCCTGGAAGCCGCCGGGTTCACCAGCCACGGCCAGAACATCTCCGCCGCCGCCGCCCGCCGCCTGGCCTGCAACGCCGGGATCACCCCGGTGGTCATGGGCGGGGAGAGCCAGCCCCTGGATGTGGGCCGGCGCAAACGCTTCTTCACCAAAGGCCAGAAGCGTGCCATCGCCGCCCGCGACCGAGGCTGCGCCAACCCCGGATGCTCCATGCCCGTCCACCGCTGCGAGGCCCACCACATCAAGCCCTTCTCCGAAGGCGGCATGACCAACGTGAGCTGCGGGCTGTTGCTCTGCATTCGGTGCCACACCGCCTTCCACGCAGGGCATTTCGGCATCCGGGTCGTGGACGGCATTCCGCACGTCGTCCTTCCCGCATCGCGCGACCCACTCCAAAGACCCAGGCGGAACTGGGTCTTCCATCCCGAAGCCGCAGCCGCCTGAAACTCCACTCCCGCCACAAGGCGAGCCTCCCGCGACGCCGTGCCGCCTGCCGCCGCACCTGGCTTCCAGGCCGTGCCAGGACGCGGCCGGCGACGCCATCGGCAGACACCGGCGGGTCACATTCCCCCCAAGGTTCCCCGACTGGCTACTGTTGTGGCTAAGCGATCACTGATCGCCAAATGCACATCGGGAACGGCAGCGCCACGGCGCGCACAGCGGAGGTCAGCATGGCAAAGGCAGCACCGGCGGAACAGCTTCGACTCTTGGACGTGGCGGCGCTCGATTCGCAGGCCACCAAGCTCACCCGCCAGATCGCCGAGGCCACCGCGGACGCACAACTCGCCGCAGCCCAGGGCGCCCTCGAGGAGGCCCGCGCCGCACAGGCCGAGGTGCAGATCGAGCTAGACGCCGCAGCGGCGGCACTCAAGGAATCCGAGCTGGCCGTGGAAAAGGTCGTGGCCCACATCGGCAAGGACCAGAAGCGCATCGATGCCGGTGCCGGAACGCACCAGGACCTGATGGCACTGTCCCACGAAATCGACTCGCTCACCGTCCGCCGCAACGACCTTGAAGACACCGAGCTTGAGCTCATGTCCGCTCTCGAGGACGTGCAGGAGCGGGCCGCACAGGCGCAGGCCGTCACCGCCACCCGCGCCGGCGAGCACGCGGAGCACCTGGCGCGCCGCGATGCCGCCGTTGCCGCGTTGCAGGACCAGCTTGCCGAATCCCGGGCCGCCCGCGCCACGCTGGTGGCCACCTTCGATGAAACACTCATCACCATCTACGAGAGGCTGCGCACCCGCAATGGCATCGGCGCGGCCCGCCTTTTCCACGGCACCTCCGAGGCCAGCGGCATCGCCCTGTCCGCGGGCGACCTGGGGGAGATCAAGGCAGCGCCGGCCGACGAGCTGGTCTTCTGCCCCGACACCGGCGCCATCCTGGTGCGCAGCGAAGAATGGGGAGCATAGGCCACCACGCGGCCCATGTCCGTGAAAGTGCGCCCCGTACCGGGCGGCTGCACCACACGGAGATCTGGGTCCGCGACATGGCCGCGTCCCGGGACACTCTCGGCTGGCTGTTCGAGGAACTTGGCTACACGCCGGGGGATTCCTGGAAGGACGGAACCAGCTACGTCGGGGCGCATGACTACATTGTGCTGGAATCGGGCCCCGATGTGCTCGGCGAGCCCCATCGAAGGAAGGCACCGGGCGTCAACCACCTGGCCTTCTCCGCCGGATCGCGCCGCAGGGTCGACGAAATCACTTCGCAGGCCCTGTCCCGTGGCTTTGTTTTGCTCTTTGCCGAGGCCCACCCGTATGCCGGTGGCCCGGCACACTACGCGTCCTACCTGGAGGATCCGGCCGGGTTTGAAATCGAGCTGGTTGCCGATATGGCGGGTACCGATGGACCCGACATCGCCGAACCCCAAGGGGCAGGTTCCAATCCCGCAGGTTAGTTTCCGACGGCCCTGAAGGCGTGGTCCCCCGGCAGGATGATGTTCAGCTGGTGCGCCTTGCGTGGGGTGCCGGGCACCAGCTCGGCTTCCCAGCGTTCGCGCGCCGCGTCCAGCAATTCGGTCGGCGTCGTGACCTCGGACCCTCGGGTGAGCAGATGCGATGCCAGCTCGCCGCGGGTGTGCTTGGCGAAGTGCGAAACGACTTTGCGCACGCCTCCGCGCAACTGGAACACCGAGACGCTCACGCTGTTGGCTGCCGGCGGCGCCCACGCCGCGGCATAGGTGCTGGAACGGCAATCAACCACCAAATCGTCTCCGGCCCGTGCGTTGAGGACCGGCGCCAGCTTCGGCTTCCACCAGCTGGCGAGCTTTCCGATCTCGGGCAGTTTCACCGACATGGACAACCGGTATGCCGGGATCCGGTCGGCAAAACCCACGGCTCCCCACAGCGCGGAGATCACCAGGATGCTCGCATCCGCACGAGCGCGGGCCGCGGCATCGAGTCGTTCATAGCCCAGCGCCTCAAACAGCACACCGGTGTATACGGTGTGGGCGGCGGCCGCGGGTTCGGTGTGCAATTCGATGTTGCGCGTCACCTCGGCAACCAACGACTTGCCCACGCCGAGCACCTCGAGCGCGTCGTCGGCGCGTGAGACCTGGGCCAGGGCCGCCAACAACTGGTGTCGATGCGGATTCAGTTCGGGGAACTGCAACGCATCGGCATCGAAGGGGTCGCCATTGCCGGCGGGTTCTTTGCCCTCGGAGGGCGGAAGCAAAATCAGCACCGGTCCAGCCTAGTCTTCCGGCCGCCCATTCCCTGATTCGACTACGCCGCCAACCACCAGACGGCACTTCTCCGGCTGTCAGGTGCAAAGCACAATCCAAATGCGACTAGACTTGAGCGCTGGACGGGATGGCCAGACGATCGCGTGCCACGCAAGTGGCCCGAGGAACGTCCGGGCTCCACAGAACAGGGTGGTGGGTAACGCCCACTCGGGGTAACCCGCAGGCCAGTGCCACAGAAAATAGACCGCCCGCACTTGTGCGGGTAAGGGTGAAACGGTGGTGTAAGAGACCACCAGCGCTCCGGGTGACCGGAGCGGCTAGGTAAACCCCACCCGGAGCAAGGTCAGACAGACTACTGGGTTGTTCGCTCAATGTAGTCGGGTGGACCGCTTGAGGGTGTCGGCAACGGCACTCCTAGATAGATGATCGTCACCGCGATTCGGGTAACCGACCGCGGCACAAAACCCGGCGTACGCGCCATCCCGTCCTCCACAAGCCGCCGAATCCCTTGAAACGACAGGGAAGCAGTGGCTTTTTGAGCGCCATGTTGTTGTCGAAGGTGCTCCCCAATTCCCCTGGCGTGTCGGCGCGCATCCGCCACAAGACCGCCGCGGGCTTGCGGCGCTCACGGCCGGACTCGCCCGCATCTCCACGACCAAAGACCCGTGGCGGGCCAACGCAATGCGTGCCCGCACAGCACTTCCGCTCACAGGCACCCGGCCCATGCTTCCCACAGCACGTACGTGCCGGGTTGAGCAACCGAATCCGACTCACTACACTTTGTCCTGCAGAATTCGACGCTCGAAAGGACACCGCCTTGCACCAGCTGGACCTGATCCGCGCGGCCGCAGAAGATGTGGCCTCCGCCCGCATTCTCCTGAACGAACGAATCGAGGCGCTCAACGCCATCGTGGCCACCGCCCTGGACCATGACGTTCCCGCAACCGACGTCGCAGAAGCCGCCCACGCGGCGCAGCTCCCTGGGACCGAGGGCTTCCCGCTGGCCGCGAATCGGCTACTGCCCGCCTGAAAATCCCCCGGCCGCGGGGCAACGGGTGCCACGCGGCCGGCCGGTGCCCCGGCATTAGACTGAAGACATGGAGTGGCTTTTCTGGCTTATCGCAACACCCGTGCTGTGCATCGGGCTGCTGTGGGCCGCGTCGAAGTTCACCTTCCCGGCCGACGGTGGCGGCAGCGGTGCCTCGGGGCTCTTCGATGCCTTGAACAACTTCTACAAGCCCTCCGGCTCGGCCGCGCAACAGGCCATGGAGGAGCAGAAACGACAGATCCACGAATCGGCCCAGGGCCAGGACAGGGACCCGCTCGCGGGTTTCCCGCACAGCCCGCACGGCCACCCGCACGAGGCGGCGGAGGGCACGGACGATTCGCCCGGGGAACCATGGACCCCGCGCTAGAAACAGGCGTTCAGCGAAGCGCCCCCCGGTCCGTGACGCCGATCGAAATCACCTGCAGCGACGGACAGGTGCTCCACGGGCACCTTTTCGAAACTGCCGAACATGGCGGCGACGCAGAGGCGACCGCCCGATGGGCCAAGGGCCTGGTGGTCATTGCCTGCGCAACCGGCGTGCAGGCGCGCTACTACGGCCGCTATGCCGCATTCCTGGCCGAGAACGGATTCCACGCCATCACCTTTGACTACCGGGGGATCGGCGCTTCCGCCCCGGAATCGCTGCGCGGCTTCCGGGCACGGTGGCACGACTGGGGCCGACAGGACATCGATGCGGCACTGGGCTGGGCCAGGGACTTCCGCAAGGATCTTGCGCTGCACCTGGTGGGGCACAGCTTCGGCGGATTCGGCGTGGGCCTGGCACCCGAGTCCCGCCATCTCACCCGCATCCTTACCGTTGGTGCCCAGCACGCGTACTGGCGCGACTACGCGACGGGACACCGCGCACGATTCATCGCCAGATGGCACCTTGCCATGCCGCTGCTGACCCTGGCGTGCGGATTCTTCCCGGGCAAGCGCCGCGCGTGGCTCGAGGACCTGCCCCGGGGTGTCGCCTTGGACTGGGCGCGCAGCCGCAAGGACTTCACGTTGAACGTGGCGCCCGGGCTGCGGGAACAGCTGCGCACCTCACAGCGCGAACTGCGGGCGCCGATCCTTGCGGTCGCAGCGACCGATGACCCCTATGCTTCCGGCACCGCGATCGACCGCGCCCTGGCCTACACGCCACAGGCACCGTCGATCATCCGATTCCTGGAACCGCGCGACCACGGCCAGGAGGGCATCGGCCACTTCGGGCTTTTCCACGACGTGCACCAGGACGTTTTCTGGCGCCAGACCCTGGCGTGGCTCGAGCACGGCGTCGACCCGTGGACCCCGACGCAAGCAGGCCGGGCCGACTAGGGCAGACCCCGGCGCCCGGCGGCCCGGCGATCTGGAAGGTGTGAGAGACCTCACCGGCCCGAGCCGCTCATCCCCGCGCACACATACTAGAATGAGTTGCGGGCCTTAGGGCTCCACGGGGGAAAGATCCTGGTACCCCCTGAACAACCGTTTCTGCAAAGGTGCTTTTACGGTAACAACCGGCTTGAGGATCGCCAGCCGGCTGATTTGGAAGGATTTTCAGTGACCCAGCAGTCTGTCGAAGCCCTACAGGAATGGAGCGGGCGCGAAGAGCTCGCCGAGGCCATGATCCCGTTGATCGGGCGCCTGTACCGCAACAACAACGTGGTGACCTCCATCTATGGCCGCAAGCTGATCAACCAGTCGGCCATCAACATCCTCAAGGCCCACCGCGTGGTCCGCCGCATCGAAGGCGAGGAGCTGCCCCTGGAGCAGACCATGCCGCTGCTGCAGGCCATCGAGGCACTGGACCTCGGGGCCGTCGCCATCGACCTGGGACGCCTGAACAAGAAGTTCGCCGAATCCGGCTCGACCGACCTCACCGCATTCCTCACCGAGGAACTGGGCG
Organism: Paeniglutamicibacter sp. MACA_103; assembly: GCF_045798555.1. Taxonomy (NCBI): domain Bacteria; kingdom Bacillati; phylum Actinomycetota; class Actinomycetes; order Micrococcales; family Micrococcaceae; genus Paeniglutamicibacter; species Paeniglutamicibacter sp. MACA_103. The sequence continues at coordinate 182,712 of NZ_JBIXLN010000001.1, forward strand.
AGAAGGTCGGCAAGGCCGGCGCCACCGACGCCGAGCCCACCGACGTCGTCCTCTACGGCTTCGGCCGCATCGGCCGCCTGTTGGCCCGCATCCTCATCGAACGCGGCGGCTACGGCCTGCGCCTGCGCGCCATCGTGGTCCGCAAGGGTTCGGACGACGACATCGTCAAGCGCGCCTCGCTGCTGCGCCGCGACTCGGTCCACGGCAAGTTCGACGGCTCGATCACCGTGGACGAGGAAAACAACACCATCCTCGCCAACGGCACGCTGATCCAGGTCATCTACTCGAACGACCCGACCACCGTTGACTACACCGCCTTCGGCATCAACAACGCGATCGTGGTGGACAACACCGGCCGCTGGCGCGACGAAGCAGGACTTTCCCAGCACCTGCAGGCCAAGGGCGTGTCCCGCGTGCTGCTCACCGCACCGGGCAAGGGCGACCTGAAGAACGTCGTCCACGGCATCAACCACAAGGACATCACGGCCGATGACAAGATCATCACCGCCGCATCCTGCACCACCAACGCCATCACCCCGGTGCTCAAGGCCCTGAACGACCGTTTCGGCGTCATCCACGGCCACGTCGAGACGGTCCACTCGTTCACCAACGACCAGAACCTCATCGACAACTTCCACAAGGGAGAGCGCCGCGGCCGTTCGGCGGCGCTGAACATGGTCATCACCGAGACCGGTGCCGCCAAGGCCGTTGCCAAGGCGCTTCCGGAACTCGAGGGCAAGCTCACCGGCAACGCCATCCGCGTCCCCACCCCGGATGTTTCGATGGCGATCCTGAACCTGAACCTGGAAAACGCGACCACCAAGGAAGAGCTGAACAACTTCCTGCGTGAGACCTCGCTGGGCTCGGAACTGCACAAGCAGATCGACTACATCGATTCGCCCGAGGTCGTCTCCTCCGACTTCGTCGGCTCGCGCCGCGCCGGCATCGTTGACGGCCTGGCCACCATCGTCACCGGCAAGAACGCCGTCGTCTATGTTTGGTACGACAACGAGTTCGGCTACTCCTGCCAGGTGGTGCGCGTCATCGAGACCATGGCCGGCACCCACCCGCTGGCCGTTCCGGCCATCGCCGTGACCGCGCCCGCCGCCGTCTAGCACACCCCTTCCCCTGCACGGGGAGACCAAAGCGGGCCCTGCCTTCCGGATTCCGGATGGCGGGGCCCGCTTTGTCGGTTCTTGCATCCTGCGTCCAGGAGTCATTCGTGGACGCGCGGCCGCCCGGCCGTCAGTGGCCGAAGGGGTCCTCGTCGGTTCCCGGCATCCACGTCAGGTTGGGAACGCCCCAGCCCAGCGACTTCTTGGCCTTTTTCCAGCGACGTGCCCACTTCTCGTTGAGCTTGTCGACATAGAGGTAGCCGTCCAGGTGGTCGTACTCGTGCTGCATGATCCGTGCGAACCAGCCAGTCGCCTCGAAGGAGATCGCTTTACCGTCGCCGTCGAACCCCTCGACCCGGGCGAACTCGGCGCGCTTGAGGGGAAAGTTCAGGGCCGGGGCGGAGAGGCAGCCCTCGATCTCGTCCTCCGGATCCGGGTTCGCCTGCGAGACCTTGGAAAGGGTCAGGCGAGGGTTGACCACCACGCCGCGCGCCGGCGCACCGTCCTCGTTCTCGTATTCGTAGGTGAAGATGCGCAGCCCCACGCCGATCTGCGGGGCCGCGAGGCCCACGCCGTGGGCGGCGTCCATGGTCTCGAACATGTCGCTGATGAGTTCACGCAGCTCGTCGTTGAACTCGGTGACTTCCTGCGCGCGCGTGTGCAGCACGGGTTCGCCGTATATGGTGACCGGACGGATACTCAAGACTTCTCCTAGGGCTTTCAGGTGGGAGGTTTTGGACGGGGGAGAGGGGCGGGGTCCCGGGCAGGTGCCTTCTCAGGCGTCTGACGGCAGCTGGGCGCCGCTGCCTTCACTCAGGGTCTCGCTGGTGCCGCCGGGGGGCGTCGGCAGCCCCCTGGCCGCCGCGTGGAGGCGTTCGTGGTCTTTGGCCAAGATCCTGCGGTCCATCGGTTGGTCCGCCCCTCTCTGCTCTGCAATCACGTGACGTGTCGTGGAATGACAAAAGCCGCTCCGGAAGTTTTTCCGGAGCGGCTTCATTGGGGTGAGTAACGGGGATTGAACCCGCGACCTTCTGGACCACAACCAGACGCTCTGCCGACTGAGCTATACCCACCAAGTTCGCCCTGAGGCTAGCTGTCCTGCCGCTCGGAATCTCTTCCGAACTGCTGGGCAACGAGAACTATCTTACACACAATTCGCGGTGGAGTGCCAACTCGAAAGAGGCACTTTTTGCTGTGTTGTGCGACACAGTGCCTAATCAGCCGGTCGTTGGGCGACAATTCGGGCCGCGACGGCCTTCGCTGAAGCGGAATCCGGGCCCGGGGCGGGGACCATGACGGTGGCCCGGTAGTACTTCAGTTCCTCGATGGAATCACGGATGTCGCCCAGCGCCCGGTGATTGCCGGTCTTGGCGGGGGCCTGGAAGAACGCGCGGGGGTACCAGCGTCGGGCCAGCTCCTTGATGGTGGACACGTCCAGGATCCGGTAGTGCAGGTGGTCGGTGACCTCGGGCATGTCACGCGCCAGGAAGTTCTTGTCGGTTCCCACGGAGTTTCCGGCGAGCAGCGCCTTGTTGGGCTCCGGGGCGTGGGAGCGGATGTAGTCCATGACGACCTGCTGCGCGTCCGCCATCTCCATCCCGGCATCAAGTTCGGTGATCAGCCCGCTGGAGGTGTGCATGGTGCGCACGAAGTCGCCCATCTGCTCCAGGGCAGCCGCGGGTGGCTTGATCACCACGTCGACCCCGTCGCCCAGGATGTTGAGCTCGGCGTCCGTCACCAGGACCGCAACTTCGATCAACGCGTCGGATTCCAGGCTCAGGCCCGTCATCTCGCAATCGATCCACACAATTTTTTCAGCTGAAATAGGCACGGACCCCAATTTACCCGATTACATCCCAGCCGGACCGCGGCAGCCGCCCGAGGGCAGAAGGTAAGGGGTGGCAGGAGCACAACGGAACCACGGGGGAGCGGTTCGCTGACCCGCAGCGCCGGGCGGCCATGGCGCGCAAGAGCGCCGGGCGGCCATGGCGCGCAAGAGCGCCGGGCGGCCATGGCGCGCAAGAGCGCCGGGCGTGGCGGGTCAGGGCCTGGAGGCGTCGCCCGAGGAGCTCAGCAGCCACAACATCACGAAGACCACCAGCCCGGTACCGGCCAGTGCGACCGAGGCGATGGTGCTCATGCCCATCAGCGGACAGGCCACCCCCAGCAAGAGGGACAGGAACACGCCCCAGCCCAGCAACGAATGGTTGCGCACCGGATTCCGCACACTCTTTGCACGCCTGCCCACGGGTGTTGCCTCACTTCTGCATTTGATCGATGTACCGGCCCCAAGCCTATGTACGATCAGGGTGCGGAGACCCGTTAGCCACGCCCGGTGCTTGAGGGTCGAACCGGGCCCTCTGCCACGGATCCCCGGTGACCCGCCGGGCGGCCCGTTGGTCCCGCACCCATGGCCGTTGCGACCTTCGGTGTGAGCTCGCGCGCACCGGCGGCCCGCCTCCCGGGGATGTCCAGCGTGCGATGCTAGGATCGGACTTGATTTTTACGCGCACGGCCGCGCCAGCGGGCGCCGCGAAGGCGCGGCCGCACGGCCGGTACGGATGCCGAAAACACACCTGGTGGATCCAGCCAAGGTACGACGAATCAGGAGCGGGGCGCAGATGAACGCAGTGCGATCCTCCGCCGGGGCGATGAGCCGGGCGGGCCGCGGGCCGCACCTCTCCCCAGTGATCCAGGGCACCATCGGCTCGATCATGATCCTGCTGGGTTCCTTCGGCGTTGGCTGGCTGGCCAGCGTCTCCCCGTTGAACCGCTACCCGCTGCTGATCGCCATCCGCACCGACTACTGGGGTGTGGTTGCCGGAACCGTGGTGCTGACCCTGGGCTGCTGGATCCTGTTCCGTGCCTGGCTGCGCCTGGGACAGCAGCTGGCCGGCTGGCCCGAGGGTTCGCTGCGGACCGTAAAGAAGGCGGTGTGGGCTTGGAGCGCCCCGATGCTGCTGGCGCTGCCGATCTTCTCCCGCGACGTCTTCGCCTACATCGGCCAGGGAAGGCTGGTGGCCGCCGGGCAGGACCCCTACGTCGACGGCATCTCCACGCTGAACAACTGGTTCCAGCTGGGCGCCGACATCACCTGGGCCGAATCCGAGACACCCTACGGCCCGCTCTACCTGAACGTGGAGTACGCCGTGAACCGGTTGGTGGGCACCAGCCCGGACCTCTCGGTGCTGCTCTTCCGGCTGGTCGCGTTCGCCGGGGTCATCCTGTGCATGGTCTACGTGCCGAAGATCGCCGCGCTGCACAAGGTCTCCGGCGCCAAGGCCACCTGGATCTCGGTGGCCAACCCGCTGTTCCTGATCAGCTTCGTGGCCTCCGCGCACAACGATTCCCTGATGATCGGCCTGGCCCTGGCCGGCACCTACTATGCGGCCACCCGCCGGGGCGTGCTCGGCGTGGTGCTGATCGCCGCGTCCATCGGCGTCAAGCCCATCACCCTTGTCCTGCTGCCGTTCATCGGCCTGCTGTGGGCCGGGTCCGACGCCGGCTGGGGACGCAAGATCCGCTACTGGGCCTACACCGCGTCGCTGGTCGCGCTGATCATGGCCATCATCGGCTGGGCCAACGGCTACGGCTTCGGGTGGCTTTCGGTCATGCTGGGCACCGGGACCGGGGCGGTGGTCTTCGCGCCGGTGGGGGCCCTGAATGCCGTGCTCTCCGGGGCGCTGGCGACCATCGGGCTGCCCACCGACTGGCTGCTGCCCGCGCTCAAGCTCATCGGCCGGCTCTCCTCCGTGGGACTGGTGCTGCTGCTGATCTTCAAGGGCAAGCCCTCGCACCTCATCCAGCGCATGGCCCTGGCCTTTTCCGCGCTGGTGGTCCTCTCGCCGATCATCCAGCCCTGGTACATCCTCTGGCTGCTGCCCTTCTTCGCCATCACCGGCATCCGCGACGACTGGCAGCTGTTGTGGGTGTACGTCACCACGGCCTTCTTCATCGCCTTCGGCGCCGCCGACCAGATCTTCATCTGGCAGTTCCTCTCCGACCTGGACCCCTGGGTCAAGCACCTGTCCACCGCGATCTCCTGGCTGGCGATGGCCTACCTCGCGTTCCTGGACCCGCGGACCAGGAAACTCTTCGTCGCGACGCTGCCGACGCGCCTGGGCGGCGGCGCCGGTCCGCTGCGCACCCGGCCCAAGACCCCCGGAGCCAAGACCCCCGAGTCCGGACCGCGCGCCGACCCCGAGGTGCCCGGCCCGTGAGCAACGCCCCCGGGACCCCGGAACACCGCGACGCGGCCGGTGGCCGCCGCTTTGCCGGCACCACCCGCGCCCTGGAGGCCCTGCGCCAGCGCAGCTCCCGCGTCCCGTTCCTGCGCCACCTCACCGGCGGCGGGGAGAACAGCCCGGACATCGCCATCGCCCAGGGCCTGCTGGCCTCGCTGATGGTCATGGCCGGCTCCTGGGGAGTGGGGTGGATCCCCAGTTCGCAGGAATCCGTGCTGGCCCGCTCGAAGTTCCTGCTGCCGCTGCGCGTGGAGATGCTCGGGGTGATCATCTGCACGCTGCTGCTGGCCCTGGGCTCGATGCTGCTCTTCCGCGCCTGGCTGCGGCTGCGCCAGCGCAACGACGAACCAGGCACCGACCCGGTGGCCTCGATCGCCAAGGCCATCTGGGTCTGGTCGATCCCGCTGCTCTTCTCCTTCCCGATCCTCTCCAAGGACGTCTACTCCTACCTGGGCCAGGGCCGGCTCATGCATGCCGGGCTCTCGCCCTACACCGACTGGGTTTCCCAGCTGCCGGGCTGGTTCGCGCAGGGATCGGACTCCCTCTGGGCCGAATCCTCCTCGCCCTACGGCCCGCTCTTCCTGATGTACGCGCGCTTCGTCTACTTCGTCTCCGGCGGCGTGCCCGAATACGGGGTCATGCTAATGCGCCTGGTGGCGGTCGCGGGGGTCGCGCTGTGCGCCTACGCGGTGCTGGCCCTGGCCAGGCTGACCGGCCGGGATGCCGCATGGCCGCTGTGGATCTCCGTGGCCAACCCGCTGTTCCTGCTGAACATGGTCGGCGGGGTGCACAACGACGGGCTGATGGTCGGCGGGGTGCTGCTCGGCTTCGTGCTGGTGGCCCGCAAGCGGCACCTGGCGGGCATCCTCGCCGCCACCGCCGCGATCGCGATCAAGCCCATCGTGGTGCTGGTGCTGCCCTTCCTGGGCCTGGCGATGGTGGGCCGCAATGCCCTCACGGGCAGCAAGATCCGTGCCTGGGTGTACACCGGGGCCGTGGCGGGCATCGTGATGGCGCTGCTGGGCTGGGCCTCGGGGCTCTGGTTCGGCTGGATCGCGGCGATGGCGGGCGCCGGGTCCGCGGCCTTCCCCTATGCGCCGGTGGGCCTGCTGGGCATGCTCGTCGGCTGGATCGGCTCGCTGGCCGGCGGCGACCTCGAGTTCATCGCCGGCATCGTGTTCTCGGTCTTCCGCCTCGCCTCCCTGGCCATCGTGTTCTGGCTGGCGGTTCGCCGCCCGGCCGGGCCCCCGCTGCTTTACGCCGGCTACTCCCTGGGCGTCGCGGTCGTGCTCGCCCCCATCATCCAGCCCTGGTACCTGCTCTGGCTGATCCCGTTCTTCGCGCTGAGCCGACGCTACCCGGTGAACTGGGAACGCGCGCTGTACATCCTGTGCCTGCTGGTGCTGCTTTCCGGGGTCGTGGACCAACTGTCGATCGGCCAGTGGTTCTCCCTGCTCTGGGTGCGGCTCTTCGCCGCCGCCATCGGCGTGGCCTACATGGGCTACCTGGTCTTCATCGACCCGAAGACCGCGTCCATCTTCGGCGCGGACCGGCGCCGGCCGCTGCTGCCAGGCAAGAAATAATCCCCCTCCTTCCAATTCCCCGAAGACCCCCTAGAAATGAGGCACCGGATCGTGATGCAACCGGTCAAGAACCTGTTCAACGCCCGCGAGGCCACCCGCCCGGTCATCATCGGGCTGCTGGTGCTCACCGCGCTCGGCGCGTCCATCGCCGTGCTGACCAAGCAGTGGTGCCGCGTCAACGGGTGGCCCGACGCCGAGCAGCACCTGCACCTGTGCTATTCGGACTTCACCCAGCTCTTCGGCACCCGCGGCATGGCCGACAAGCTTTTCCCGTACTTCACCGGGCTGCCGGCCGAGCAGGCGCTGGAATACCCGGTGCTGCTGGCCATCATGGCCGGGCTGACGGCCCTGGTGATCCCGGGCATCGGATTCAGCCCGGAGCGCCAGCTGGCGTACTTCGACGTGAACTCCGCGGTGTCCTTCATCTGCTGGGCCGTGGTGGTCATCGCCGTGGCCTACGCCGCACGGCACCGCAGCCGCGACGCCATCATGGTGGCGCTGGCCCCTGGCATCATCCTCACCAGCCAACTGAACTGGGACCTGCTGGCCGTGATGCTGGCGATGCTCGGGCTCCTGGCCTTCTCCCGCAAGCACATCGTGCTGGCCGGGGTGCTGCTGGGCCTGGGCGCAGCGGCCAAGCTCTACCCGTTCTTCCTCTTCGGGGCGATCCTGGTGCTCTGCCTGCGCACCGGGCGCATGCGGCACTTCTGGGTCTCGCTGGCTTCCGGCGCCGTGGCCTGGCTGGCCGTCAACGTCCCGTTCATGCTCACCGCGTTCGATGAGTGGAGCCGCTTCTACACCTTCTCCGGGGACCGCCCGGCGGGCAACTCCTCGATGTGGCTGGCGTTCGTCTGGACCGGGATGGACGGCTCGACGATGTCCTACCTGTCCAACGGGCTCTTCGGGCTGGCCTGCCTGGGCATCGCCTGGCTGGGGCTCACCGCCACGCGCCGCCCGCGCATGGCGCAGCTCGCGTTCCTGATCGTCGCCGCGTTCCTGCTGCTGGGCAAGGTCTACTCGCCGCAGTTCGTGATGTGGCTGATCCCGCTCTACGTACTGGCCCGGCCCAAGTGGCGCGAATTCCTCGCGTGGCAGGGCATCGAGGTGTTCCACTGGGTCTTCGTCTGGCTCTGGAGCGCGAAGTGGGTCTCCGGGCTGAAGTACTTCGGCGACAGCTGGACGATCGAGATCCTCTACGGTCTGGGCATCGTCGCGCACATGGCCATGCTGGTGTACATCTGCGTCAAGATCATCGGGGACATCCGGCATCCCCAGCGCGACGAGGTGCGGGCCGAAGGGCTTGATGACCCGCTGGCCGGGCCGTTGGAGAACGTCGAGGACAAGTTCACGCTGGGGCGCAACGCGAGCGCCAAGGCCTAGCAACAGCGCCCGTGGGCGGACCGCGCTGAAATGGCCGGATGGAGCCTCGGGAAACCGGGCGCCATCCGGCCTTTTCGTTGCCCGCGTCCACCCGGTACGGCGGTGGAGCAATGCGGGCGCGATCATGGCCGCCTGATCCGTGTCGGACTCCACGCCCCGGACGTCCCCGCCGCGCCATCCGTGCCAGGGCGGTGGGTAGATCCGCACGGCACGCGGCGGCCGGGAATTACGGGATTCGGTGTTCGCGCTTATCACTGCCGACCATGAGGGACACAACGGCCATCCAGGTCCGGTCCAAAACGACCGGAGCGAACCCTTCGGTGCCCTCCACAGCCCGGGCCGGGGGAGCGGGCCATTGCAACCACGGAACCTCGCGGGCATCGGCGCTGGCCCGATACCCGGAGGCGGGGGGTCGTCTAGCGGTGAAGGTACGAGGAGCAGGCAGGATCGACGGGGATGTCGCGGTGCAGCACCAGGATCCCGTCGTCGATCGGCGCGGCTTCCGTGAAGCCCAGCGCGTGCGCGCGTTCCAGGGCCTGCGGCGGGTTCAGCGGATCCCAGCCGCCGAGTTCCTGCTCGTTGAAGTCGATGATCATCCAGCTGGAAAGCTCGGTGCCGATGTCGCCGTGCAACCCCACATAGGTGCGGGTGGTCAGATGCGGCACCAGGGTGTCGGCGGCCTCGACGCACACGTTGTCCGGGATCATCGCCACGGCGCGTTCCTTCGCGGCGACCAGCGTGCCGGGGGCCCAGTTGGCACCGGTGAGGGTGCGTCCGATCGGGAACACCGAATGGAAGAACAGCGTGCCGACGAGTGCGAAGGCCAGCAGCCAGGCCGGCGCGATGACCCGGATTTTTTTCCAGCCGAAGCGGTCCATGAGCTTGCCCAGGACGTGCACGGCGGAAAGGATGAGGATCGGGGCCATGATGGCGTCGTACTGGTACACCGGCGCCCAGGTGTTCAACCGGTCGTTGAACAGCCGGCTCAGCAGCATCGGGGCGCCCAGGATGACGTACGGGGAGGCCAGCGGCAGCAGTCCCAGCGGCAGGAAGCTCAGCAGCCATAGGGCCACCTTGAGCTGGTGGTTGAACAGGATCGCGATCGACTGGAACGGGTGCGTGAGCAGGAAGAGGATCGCGGCCCCGGCACTGGCGCCCAGGGCGGTGTACTGCCAGTAGGTGAACTCCCCGGCGGGGGAGAAGATCGGGATCAGGTAGCTGGTGACCACCACGTAGCCGCCCAGGCCGAGAACCGCCAGCAGCGCCGCCTTCGCCCACTGCCTGTGGAAGAGCAGGACGATGCCCACCGCGACGATGGTGATGCCCATGTCCTCGCGCACCAGCAGCAGCACGGCGGAGAGGCCGACGACCAGCCAGTAGCGGGAACGGTCGAAGGCCCAGATGATCCACGCCATGACCGGCACGCCGAAGGCGACCTCGTGGAATTCCCAGTTCACGATGGCCTGGAAGGGCCACCACAGAAGCATCGCCGAGGCGGTGAGCAGGGCGCCCAGGTGCCCGAAGCGGGGACGGGTGAACAGGTAGACGGGGATCGCGGTGGAGATGAGCAGCAGCGCCAGCGCGATGCCGAGCATCCGCGGATCGCTCCAGATCCAGTAGAACGGTGCCAGCAACACCAGGATCGGGTGGAAGTGGTCGCCCAGCAGGTTGAAGTCCACGCCCTTGATCGGCACGATCGGGGCCTTGAACATGGCGTACTGGCGTACAGCCTGGTCGAAGATGCCCAGGTCGTATCCGCGGGACTCGTAGTTGGCGAAGCGCAGGAAGGAGTGCGCAACGTACAACACCCCCGCCAGGGCCATTGCCACTCCCAGTTGCAGTTTCTGGGCGCGGCTTACGGGGGCGGGGGTGTTGTTGGGCATGGACTCGAGTTTATCCGCAAGTCGCTGCCGGGACGATTCGATGGTGTTACTTGGCGGCGGCCAGACCGGTGCGGGCCATGGCGTCGGCGTACGCCGCGTAGATTTCCTCGAGGTGCGCCTGCTGGCGTTCCGGGGAGCCGGCGAAGGCGCGCCCGTCAAGCGACTTGACCTTGTAGGTCTTGAATCCGCGGCGCCACAGCAACGGGTTCTGGGTCTTGACCAGCTGCTCGGAGAGGCGGTGTGCCTCGGTGCCGTGGGCGATCAGGACCGACGCGCGCGGCACGACCTTCAGCAGGCGCAGCAGCGGCTTGAGCCCGGAGGTGATCTGCGGCGGGGTGAACTTGCCGTTGGCCTCGCCCGGGGTGTGCCACGGGTGCACGTTCCACGGCAGGATGTACTCGGGACGCAGCCCCAGCTGCCACTGCATGCCCAGCATCCGGGTCGCGGCTTCCTGCGAACCGGCATCGATGAAGCCGCTTTCGTGGGCGGTGCCGATGTTGGAAAACAGCGAGATGATCCGTGCTTCCTCGATGTTGTGCACCGGGTCCACGTAGGAAACCGAGGTGGCAGGTCGAAGCGCGCGGGTCTCGTCCAGAAGACGGTTGACGGGTTCGATCTGCTCCTCGTAGCGGCGTTCCATGAGGGAGTGTTCGACGTGGTCCGGGGCAATTGCTGTCATGAAGGTGAGGTTCTCCTGCTGGTGGTACGGAGACATGGGGGTCGCTGCGGGCGCGCGTCATCGAGAGACGACGCACGTCCATAAACCATGTCAATGCTGCTAGAGCGGGGGGAGTGGGATCGAAGTGGTTCCGGTGGCTGGCATGCCCCAAGATGAACGCAGGGTTGATCCACGCTTAACAATAGCCGGTCCACGGCCGTTTGGGCAGGCGTGGCCGCCACCGGCCGGAGGTGATGATTGGCACAGATCGGCAAACATGGCCGCACAATCGATGGCCTTACCTGCCGCCACGCGCCGCGGAAACATCCGCTTCCGGTCCCGGGCGTCCTGCCGCCGGACTCGGAGAACCACGGCCGGACCAGGCGCCCCGAACGAGCCGTCGCAGGTCGGTAGCCGGGAAGTTGCGGTCCATGCTGACGGAAACCAGAGCATAGAATTGACGACGGACCGCCATTGGGGGACCATGCCACGCGCATGTCCGGCGGGCCGCCGTTAGCGCAACACCAGACCCACAATTGATTGAGGCCTCCAGCCAAATGAATGAAAAGATCCCGAACGAGCCTCACAAGGCAGTCTTGCGCACCGCGGTGGCCGCCACCGTCCTGATCGCCATCGGCGCATTCGTGCTCTCCTTCGCCGCCCTGACCGACCTCGCACAGCGCTCGGGCATCGAGGCAAACCTTGCCTGGATCTGGCCGATCATCGTCGACGGCATGATCGTGGCCTCCACCGTCGCCATCGTGGCGCTCAACGGCCACAACCGCCGCGCGATGATCTACCCCTGGACGCTGCTCTTCTTCGGCGCCTTCGTCTCGACCGCGGCAAACTCCGTGCACGCGATCCTGACCGTCGGTGCCATGCAGTCGGACATCCCGCCGGTGGTGTCCGCGCTGGTGGCCGCCATGCCGCCGGTGGTCCTGCTGGCCATCACCCACCTGACGGTGCACATGTACCAAAAGAAGGCGGAGGCCGCCGAAATGCGGGCCGCGGCAGAGTACGACGAGCAGGCCGTGGAGAACGAGAAGTACGGGCTGGCCTACGACGACGGTTTCCAGGCAGCCATGAGCGACGCGCAGGCCGCCGAGGCCGAACGCCTGGTGGCGGCCAAGGACCAGTTGGCCGAAGCCACCGCGCGGGCACGGGCCGAGGGGCGAGCCGACGCCGCCAAGTCCGCAACCGGAGCCAAGGGAGCGGCCCCTTCCACCGCCGACGCCTCGAAGCGCGCAGCCGCCAACAACCCGCCGGCCGGAAACCCGACTGGCGGCAAGGCCTTCCCCGCCGGCAAGGTCCAGGTCATGGACTCCACCGCCCCTTCCCCGCTTTATGACGAGGTAGCCCAGTCGTTGGATTCCAAGAACTAACCCACGGCACCATCCGGAAACAATCCCGGAGCAACGCGGTCACCTGCCCACCCGGCAGGATAATCGGGCATGCACGCCCCGAAACCCGCGGTCCAGTGTGGCTGGGAGATCCTCCCCGCGTCGCCGGACCGCGGGTTTTTCCGTGCTCCGGCGACGCCGACGGCCCGGGCGTGGCGTGCCGGTGCCTGGGCGGGAGCAAACTTCCCCGTCCGCTTTCCGTGCCGCCACAATCGGGGGCAAGTGGCAGTTGATAAGCTGATCAAAGAGCACCCCCGACCAGCCATTTGTTTGTAGGAGGCACGTGTGGGCACCCCTTGGGAAACCCTTGATGAATCGTTGCGCGACCAGGTTCGCGGCAGCGTCGAGCGCTATGCCGCCGCCCGCCCCATGCTGGAACACGTTGCCGAAGCCATGCGCACCCGTATCGAGTCGCTCTTCGACGAAACCGAAAACACGCCGCTGTTCGTCGTCAGCCGGGTCAAGACCGTCGAGTCCTTCCGTGACAAGGCCTCCCGCATGCTGGTGGGGGACGAGGGGGAGGCCCCGGCACTGGAGTTCCCCAATCCGCTGCGCGAGATCCACGACCTGGTGGGAGTGCGCGTCATCGTGAAATTGCCACACGAGATCCGCGAGGCGGCGAACCTGATCAAGCGCCGCCGCTCCGACTTCGACTGCCGCTCGGACCGCGAAAAGGACATCGGCTCGGTGGAGTCGGGCACCTACGGGTATTCCTCCCGCCACCTGATCCTCAAGACCCGCGGCGAGGAAGTCGTCCGGGACTTCCAGGCCCAGCTGGGCGGGGAGGTCAAGATCACCGGGAACTTCGTCTTCGAGGTGCAGATCCGCACCATCCTTTCCCACGCCTGGAGCGAGATCGAGCACGACATCCGCTTCAAGAACGCCGAGCCGCGCGCCTGGAGCCCGCACATCGACCGGCAGTTCACCGCGACCGCCGCAATGCTCGAGGCCGTGGAGGACCAGTTCTCCGAGCTGCACGAACGCTTCGAAACCGTCACCGGCTTCTGGGATGCGGAGGCCGAGGGTGCCGAACCCTTGAACGCCGAACGCATCCAGTTCATCTGGCAGACGCTGCTGCCGCACGTGGACCGCAAGTCCGACGACGACTGGGGCTGGGCCGCGGAACTGCTCGCCGCCCACGGGCTCTCCCGCACCCGGGAGTTTGCCGCGCTGCTCCAGCCCAACGTCATCACCTCGGTCCGCGCGGCCCTGGACCACCGCTACTCGCCGGGCCCGGACCGCCTGCTGGACGACGTGCTGCTTTGGCACTTCGGCACCACGCACATCGAGGCCACCAGCGGCGGGGATGCACACCGGGCCGATTCGCTGCGCCGCCGCCTGGTGCAGATGGACGCCTACCGCCTGAAGCACGCCGAGGAAAAGCCGGTGCCGGCACCCGCCGCAGGCACCCAGGCATCCGAGGCGAACCCCGTGGCGACTCCCGCCGCCGGCCCCGCGGCGGACCTTCCCCTGACGGAATCGAAGACGGAACCGAAGGCGGACAAGAAGGCCGAGGGCAAGGACTCCGCCAGGCCGGCGGGATCCAAGGCCGACGCACAGCCCGCCAAGGGCGCGAACACCAGGTCCTGACATCCCGCGGCCGCGCGCGGCCGGGCACATCGTGCGTCGTCGGGCGCGGAAATGGCCCGACGCGGGCGGCCGCGCCCGGGACGGCGTGAGATTCAACGCATCATCATGCCAAAGCGCTCCCCACCCGCGTAGACTGGGTAGGTTGCCCAGCAGGGCCCCAAAACTTTACCGAAAGGTCTCACCGTGATTTCCGTTGCCGATTTGGAGCTGCGCGCCGGCGCACGCCTTCTCATGGAGGGCGTCTCGTTCCGCATCGACAAGGGCGACAAGATCGGCCTGGTCGGGCGAAATGGTGCGGGCAAGACCACCATGACGCGCGTGCTGGCCGGCGAGTCGTTGCCGGCCGGCGGCGCCGTCACCACGACGGGAACCATCGGCTACCTGCCGCAGGACCCGCGGACCCCCAACATGGAGCAGCTGGCGCGCGACCGCATCCTTTCGGCCCGTGGCCTGGACGAGATCGTCGGCAAGCTCAAGCAGTGCCAGGACGACATGGCCTCCGAGGACGAGGCGGTGGCCGCCAAGGCCATGCGCCAGTACGACCGCATCGAGGCCGAGTTCATTGCCGGCGGCGGCTACGCGGCGGAGTCCGAGGCCGCTGCGATCTCCAACAACCTGGCCCTGCCCGAGCGCCTGCTCAACCAGCCGCTTTCAACCCTCTCCGGCGGCCAGCGCCGCCGCGTCGAGCTCGCCCGGATCCTCTACGCGGATGCCGAGACGCTGCTGCTCGATGAGCCCACCAACCACCTGGACGCCGATTCCGTCACCTGGCTGCGCGGCTTCCTGGCCAACCACCAGGGCGGCCTGCTGGTGATCTCGCACGACACCTCGCTGCTCGAGGCCACCGTGAACAAGGTCATCCACCTCGACGCCAACCGCGCCACCATGGACGTCTACAACCTTGGCTGGAAGCGCTACCTGGCCCAGCGCGAGACCGACGAGCGGGCCCGCAAGCGCGAGCGCGCCAACACCGAGAAGAAGGCCACCACGCTGCTGGCCCAGGCCAACAAGATGAAGGCCCGCGCCTCGGGCGCCTCCGCCGCGCAGTCCATGCTCAAGCGCGTGGACCGCTTGATGGGCGGGCTCGACGATGTCCGCGTCGCCGACCGCGTGGCCGCCCTGCGCTTCCCGGATCCGGCCCCCTGCGGGAAGACCCCGCTGATGGCCGAGGGCCTGTCCAAGTCCTACGGCTCGCTGGAGATCTTCACCGATGTCTCCCTGGCCATCGACCGCGGCTCCAAGGTCGTCATCCTGGGCCTGAACGGCGCCGGCAAGACCACGCTGCTGCGCATGCTCGCCGGGGTGTCCAACCCCGACACCGGCGACCTGGTCCCGGGCCACGGCCTGAAGATCGGCTACTTCGCCCAGGAGCACGACACCCTGGACGTGGACCGCTCGGTGCTCGAGAACATGCGCTCGGCCGCCCCGAGCCACATGGGCGACGCGGAGGTGCGCGGCATCCTGGGTTCCTTCATGTTCACCGGCGACGACGTCTCCAAGCCCGCGGGCGTGCTCTCCGGCGGCGAGAAGACCCGCCTGGCGCTGGCCACCATCGTGGCCTCCAGCGCCAACGTGCTGCTGCTCGATGAGCCCACCAACAACCTGGACCCGGCCTCGCGCGCCGAGATCCTCTCCGCGCTGTCCAACTTCACCGGCGCCGTGGTGATGGTCTCGCACGACGAGGGCGCGGTTGCCGCGCTGAACCCCGACCGCGTGGTGCTGCTGCCCGACGGCGACGAGGACCTCTGGAACGATTCCTACCTGGAACTGGTCACCCTGGCCTAGCCCGGATCCGGCCCGCCTCTTCCCACGCACTGCCCACGGCAGCCATCGGGAGGGGCGGGCTTTTTCATGCCTTCGCAAATCCGGGTGGCCCGCAGCCCGCGGCCCGATCGCGGGGGGACCTCTTGCGTGCGGCACCGCGCGGCGATAGCTTCGGCATACGAGCCGCGCCCGACGGGGCGCGACAGCCAGAACCCCCGCCACGGATCGGAACCGGGACATGGTCGCCACCGAATGGAACATCGGCCCCGCGGCCGACCCCGCCGAGCTGGTAGCCGCCTCCGGGCTCTTCGATAACCCGGTCACCGCGCAGGGCGCCCGCGCGTTCCTGGCCATGCCGGGACACCACCTGTTGCTGGCCCGCGCGGGGGACCGAACGGCCGTCGGCTTCGTCTCGGGCGTGGTGATGCGGCATCCGGACAAGGAGCCGGAAATGTTTGTCTACGAATTGGGCGTCGACGAGGCCCACCGGCGCCGCGGGGTCGCCGCCGCGCTATTGCGCGCCCTGGCCCTCGAAGCGCTGTCCCTGGGTTGCACGGGCATGTGGACCGGGACCGAACGCGCCAATGCCGCGGCCCTGGCGGCCTATCGATCCCTGGGCGCCACGGTGGATGCCCAGTCGGTGTTCATCGTGTGGGACGACCTGGCCCGGTGCTTCGGACACGGTGTCGTACCGCCATCGAGGTGACGCAGCATTCGAGGTGGCGCGACGGGCGCCAACCCGTCAGCCGGGTGCACTCAATTCGAGCCCGGGACCTGCGCATCGCGTGCGGCGGCAGCCTTGCGCTCCAGCTCGTCGAGGTACGCATCCTCGGTGGCCTCGTCGGTGGGGCTGCCGTCGCGGCGGACCAGTTTCTTGGGCTTTTTGCGCAGGCGGTGTGCCTGGTGCAGCACCGGTTCCTCGCCGCGCAGGGCCGCGGCTGCGCGCTCCTCGCGGTCCTCGCGGTTGATCCGCGCCTGTTGCTTGGCCGCGTAGCCGAAGCCGATGAAGACCAACACGCCGAAGGCGAACCACTGGAAGGAGTAGGACAGGTGCGGTCCCTCGTCCTCCTCGGGCCGTTGCATCTGCGTCGGCGCCGTGGCGGGTGCCGGGTCCTCCAGGTACATCAGCCCGTAGCTGCCGGTGGACACCGGGTAGCCCAGCTGCCCGGCGTAGGTGGACAGGTCGATGGAGGCCAGCTGGCCCTCGGGTGCCCCGCGGTCCAGCTTCGGCTCACCGGCCTTGAGCCGCACCTTCACCTCGACGGTCCCGGCAGGGGGCGCGGGGATGGCATCCGGGCGTCCGGCGTTGTCGTTGCCGATCGGCAGGAATCCGCGGTCGACGATGACGGTGGTCCCCTCTTGGGTGCGGAAGGGAACCAGGACCTCGTAGCCCGGGCGGGAGCCGGAGATGCGGTTGCGTACCACGACCTGGTCCTGTGCCACGTAGCTGCCGCGCAGGGCCACCGGCGTCCACTTGCCCTCCGCGGGCAGCTCGGTGAAGAGCTCCTTGGCCTGGGCGAACGGGATGGGTTCGGCGTCGTAGTTGCGCTTCACATGGGAGATCTCGGTCAGGGCGCCTTCGCGGCGGTCCATCTGCCACTTGCCCAGGAAGCTGAAGGTGGTGGCGAACAGGCACACCAGGAGCAACCAGCCGATCCAGCGGGTGCTGGCCAGGAATCGATACACGCTTCTTTATTCTCCTTGGGAGCCGGTGCCGGCGGACGCGTCTTGGAGCGGCTGGCGCTCCTTGAAAAGCAGGCGCTCGGACAGGTAGTTCTGGAGCCAGTCGGCGTGCTCGGCACAGGCCAACCAGGTTTTTCGTCGTTCCGGGGTGTGGATCTTCGGGTTGTTCCACAACAGGGCCACGCTGGCGTCGGCCCGGCAGCCCTTCCGCGAACATTTCGGCGGTCCGGTGGGCCCCTGCGGACCCGTAGCGCCGCCCAGTGAATCGAAGATGCTCATCGCGTGCCCCCGTGCCGGTGGTGTCCGCCGGCCGGCTGGCTCGGCTCCGCCGGTGTCCCGGGCTCCTCCACGAAGGAACCGTCGATGGTGGTCGGTGCCTCGGCGGGGTAGGTCGAAGCGGAGTCGGCCCATCGGTCCCGGGACGCATCCGCGGCCGTGTTTCCGGAAGGCCCTTGCGTGGCGGCGGGCTCGGTGAGGGTTTCGCCGTACTCGTCGAACACATAGGTGTTGCCGCCGGTCCAGGAATTCCCTGCAGGTTCTTCCGTGCCGGCTTCCCCCGCTGCGGTGTCGCTGCCGTCGTGCTCGGGGCCCGCGGACTCCTGGCCGGCAGCCGGCGTGGTGCCGGAGGCGAGCGGCCGGGGCCCGTCGCCCTCGAAGTATTCGGCCGGCGGCTCGCGCTTGGTCAGGTCGGCTCCGCCGTTGGCGATGACAACCGCGATGTAGGGCAACACGATGGCCCCGGCGAGGAAGACCCACCGCAGCCAGCCGTCCACGAAGAAGGCGGCGATGAAGCAGGCCAGGCGCACCGACATCGAGATGGTGTATTTGAGCACGCGGGAGTGCTGCTCCGCGGAGTGGGACTCCTGCGCCTCGGTGATCCGGTGGACCAGTGGACCCTGGTCATGGTGGTGATGGGTGTTATGTGGCTCGCTCATGGTTCTTCCGTCGATCCGTCACTTTCCATTCTCTCACCCGCCTGCGCCGGGATACGAATCCGCTCGATGTGCGTGCGGCGTAATCGGGCGGGATGGCCGAAGCGGAGCTCCGGCACGGCCTCCGGAACCCTGCCGGGCCACGGGATTCGCCATGGAAGCGGCCTGCCCGCCGCGCGACCCGTGGGGCCGAAGGGCGCGCCGACCGGTGGCGCAGGGACCTGCCGGGGCAGCTCGGGCTAGAATTGGATCCGCAGACCCCCACCCACCGCAGAACTTTTTTATGGAGGATCCATGTCCGAAACCCCCGCCGGCCGCAGCGTACTGGTCACCGGAGGCAACCGCGGAATTGGCCTTGCCATCGCCCGCGCCTTTGAAGCCAACGGCGACAAGGTCGCCATCACCTACCGCAGCGGGGAGGTCCCGGAGGGGTTGCTGGGCGTGAAGGCCGATGTCACCGACACCGCCTCGATCGACGCGGCGTTCACCGAGGTCGAGGCCGCACACGGCCCCGTCGAGGTGCTCGTGGCCAACGCCGGCGTCACCCGCGACATGCTGCTGCTGCGCATGAACGAGGACGACTTCACCTCGGTCATCGACACCAACCTCACCGGTGCGTTCCGCGTGATCAAGCGCGCCTCCAAGGGCATGATCAAGATGCGCAAGGGCCGCGTGGTGCTGATTTCCTCGGTCGTGGGGCTCTACGGCTCCCCGGGCCAGATCAACTACGCCGCCTCCAAGTCCGGACTGGTGGGCATCGCCCGCTCGCTGACCCGCGAACTCGGCTCGCGCGGCATCACCGCCAACGTCGTGGCGCCGGGCTTCATCAACACCGACATGACCGCGGCGCTGCCCGAGGCCACGCAGAAGGACTACCTCTCCTCCATCCCGGCGAACCGTTTCGCCGAGCCGGAGGAAGTCGCCAACGTGGTCCGCTGGGTTGCCAGCGACGAGGCCGCCTACATCTCCGGCGCCGTCATCCCGGTCGACGGCGGCCTGGGCATGGGGCACTAACACCGATCAACGCCCACACCGAACCATCCCGCCGGGGAAGGTGAGGTAGGGAAGTGGGGGGGGGGGGGGGGGGGGGGGGGGGGGGGCGGGGGGCGGGGGGGGGGGCGGGGGGGGGGGCGGGGGCGCGGGGGGG